>CALERM010000064.1 GCA_937907715.1 uncultured Clostridia bacterium | reverse complement strand
GCGATGCACCACTGGTATTTGTTTTCAATCTGGTCGCGGTAGCCCTTGATGATCGGATACTTCTTCTGCTGCGCCTTTGCCATCTTCTCCTGATTGACGCCCTTGAGCCCGTCGGGGTCCTCCGAAATCAGATAAATCCGGCAGGGAATGGTGTCGACATAGTGCTGCCAGCGCGCTTCTTCATAGTTATCGAGCTTCGACATGGTGCTCAAGCTGCGGTAGCGCACGTGGAGCTTGTCAATCGGCTGGTGGCTCCAGTCGACGACGACCTTCTTTGCCTTCAGTTTATAGCATTCCTCAACCAGCATCGTCACGAACTCCGGCTGGTCCAGCTCTGCCTGGATGAAGACCTCCTGCCCCTTCTGAATGTTGACGCCGCAGGCGGCAATGAGCTTCGCATAGGAACGAAGAACGTTTTTTTTCATAGCATATCGCCTCATAGTTTAAAAGATGATATTCGTATCATACCACGTTTTTTCGCGTTTGAAAAGCGGTTAGCCGGGAAAACGGATTGAAAGCGGACCGGACGCATGATATAGTGGAGACACAAAACAAACGTTGGAGGCATTGCCATGAAAAAGACCCTTGCAAAGGAGCTTTTGCAGTTTATAGAGAAAAGCCCGAGTACCTATCACGTGATTGCAAACGTCCGTGCGCGGCTGCTGGCATCGGGCTATACGGAGCTGGAGGAAAACGCACGCTGGAGCCTTGCGCACGGCGGAAAGTATTTTCTCACCCGCGGCGGCACATCGTGCATTGCGTTCCGGGTGCCTTCGCAGACGGCGCGCGGATTCATGATGACCGCCAGCCACAGCGACAGCCCGACGTTCAAAATCAAGGAAAACGCCGAGCGCACGGCGGCAGGGCACTACCTGCAGCTCTCGACCGAAAAATACGGCGGCATGCTGATGGCGCCGTGGTTCGACCGTCCGCTGTCTGTCGCGGGGCGTGTGCTGGTCGATACCGAAGACGGCATCGAGACGCGGCTTGTGAACATCGACCGGGACCTTCTTGTCATCCCGAGCCTTGCCATCCACATGAACCGCGCGGCAAACGACGGAGTCAAGCTGCTGGCGAACATCGATACGCTGCCGCTGCTGGGCGCGATCGGAGACCGCGACTGCTTCTTAAAGCTTGTCGCCGAAGCTGCCGATTGCCGCCCGGAGCGGATTCTGGGGCATGATCTGAGCCTGTATGTGCGCCAGCCGGGCACGATCTTCGGCGCGCAGGAGGAGTTCCTTGCCAGCCCGAAGCTCGACGATCTGGCATGCGTCTACACAACGCTCGAGGGCTTCCTCGCGGCAAGACCTGCCGAAAGCATTCCGGTTCTGTGCGTGTTTGATAACGAGGAGGTCGGCAGCCAGACGCGGCAGGGCGCGGCATCTTCCATGCTGCGCGATACGCTGCGGCGTGTGACGCAGTCGCTCGGGATGACCGACGGTCATCTGGCGCGGATGCTCGACGAGAGCTTCCTTCTTTCGTGCGACAATGCGCACGCGCAGCATCCGAACCATCCGGAATTTGCGGATGCGGGCAACTGCCCGTACTTAAACGAAGGCGTCGTTCTCAAATTCAACGCCAACCAGCGCTACGCCACCAGCGGCGTGTCCGCCGCGCTCTACCGCAAGCTCTGCGAAAAGGCGGGCGCGAGGGTACAGGTCTACGCCAACCGGTCGGATATTCCCGGCGGCTCGACGCTCGGCTCGATTGCAAGCACACTCATGCCGGTGGAAATGGCAGACATCGGACTTGCGCAGCTGGCAATGCACTCCTGCTATGAGACGGCGGGCGTTTCGGACATCCTCGACATGGTGAATATCTGCACGGCGATGTTCTCGTCGAGCATCGAAAAGTCCGGCGGACGCATCCGCCTGGTATGACGGGAGGCAGCATGGAGAAACGACAAACGGTTCTGGTGATGGCGGCGCGCAGCGCGGAAATTACGGCGCAGCTTGCCGCGCGGTTTGGCTCCCGGTGCGAGCTTCTGTTTGCGGAGAACGAGCCGGATTTTGACGCGGCGCTTGCCCGGGCCAACGCGATCATCGGAGAGCCGGACGAAGACCAGCTTCAAAACGCGCGGGCGCTTTCCTGGCTCCAGCTTACCTGGGCGGGCGCGGACAAATATGCGCGCATGGCGCGCTTTCCGGTGGGTGTGACCCTCTGCAACGTCTCCGGCGCGTTCGGAACGGTCATTTCCGAGTATGTGCTGGGCAGTATCGTCGCGCTTTACCGCGCCTTTCCGACCTATTGGAGCCAGCAGAAGAGGCATGTCTGGCAGCAGCACGCGAAGGGTAGTACAATCTGCGGCAAACGCGTGCTCGTCTTCGGCATGGGAGACCTTGGCGCCAATGTTGCGCGGCGGCTGACCGCGTTCGGCGCGCAGGTTACGGGCGTCCGGCGTGTAAGGCGCGAGGCTCTGCCTGCGGGCTTTGCGGAGGCGTATATTATGGAAGAGGCGGAGGGGCTTTTGCCGCGGGCAGATCTCGTGATCAACTGCCTGCCGTCCACGCCGGAAACCGAAGGCTTCCTGACGCGCGCACGGCTGTGTTCGATGAAAAAGGGTGCGCTGCTGATAAACGTCGGGCGCGGCAGCTTCGTGAAAACCGATGATCTGGTGTTCGCGCTGGAAAAGGGCTTTCTGGGCGGCGCGGTGTTGGATGTGCTGGAAACAGAGCCGCTGGAAGAATCGTCGCCGCTCTGGGACATGGGAAACGTCCTTCTTACGCCGCACATCGCGGGACCCAGCTTCGAGGGAAACGTCGACGTGCAGAGCGCCATCTGGGCAATCTGTATGGGCAATCTCGAGCGCTATCTGGACAGCGAGCCGCTTTTGCACGTGGTCGACCGATCGGCGGGCTATTGATATGAAATCGCAAAAAAATCCAGGCTGCCATGCAGCCTGGATTTTGCCGGTTTATTCGGAAATTGCGGCGAGCAGCGCGCGGGCAATGGTCTCGGCGGGGAAGTCACTGTCATAGGTCCACCAGATGTCCGCAGAGACGACCTTACAGCTCTTCTGCACAATGACACGGTGCCCCCAATAATGTCCGCGGCGGGTATCATGCAGGAAGTAGCAATAGGCGGTATCGGCGTCCAGCGCGGGAAGATCGAGGCTGGTGATCCGATAGGTGCGGCTGCTGAAAATCCCCCGCGCGTCATAGCGGGCAAAATCGTCTGCCAGCCATTTTGCAAGCCACGGCGTGCGCATGTCATAATATTCTGCGTCATACCGGAAGCTTCCCGCGCGCTCTTCGAGCGTATAAATATTGCCCTGCGCCAGAAGATCGCTGCGCGAAAGCAGCGTCAGCTCGTCGCGCTCGCCGGCATCCGCCTGCGGAAGCGTCAGAAAAGACGATGCGGCAGGAATTGGGGAGGCACTGAGGTCTGCCGGTGTGCTGCGCGAGGGGTTCCCCGTCTTTACCACGAAGCTGATCAGCAGCGCAATCCAGAGCGCGGTCAGAATGGGGTGCGCGATTTTTTCCGCGACGCTGCGCTTCGTCCAGCCGGGGTTTTCCGGCGTATGCTCGATGCGACCGCCGGCTTGCAGGTGATTGCGGAGCTTTCTGAGCCTGCGCCAGTCGCGCACCGCGCCGGTCAGCTCTACAATCGTCAGAAAAAGCAAGACGCAAATCCGCAGCGTTCCGGCTGTCAGAACGCTCAGTAAAACCGCCGGGAAACGCAGCGCGAACGACAAAACCGGGTACAGGAAGAAATACCAGAAGGTCAGGAAAATCCGGTTCGAGAGCGTGCTTTGAATCCGCTTGAGGGACATTGCCTGCACCGCCGGGTCGGTGTTCAGCTCAGGAAGCGTGTCATCCATGCAGCGGTAGACCAGAAATACGCCGCGCTCAGTCACAAATTCCCAACCCATCTCCTGCGCCAGTTCGATGGCGGAGGCTTTGTTTTCGGGAAAATCCGCGAAGACCTTTTCCTTCGGGATCACGTCGAGCCGGTAGCGCACATGCTTCGGGCTTCCGACCTCAAAGCAGGCAAAGCCGAGAAAGAAGCCGTTTTCCGCAGACAAAAACAATCCCTTCTGCGCCTGCTGCTCCAGCCACGCCTCCATCGCCGCCACATCGTAGTCCGGGCAGGGAACGAGCAGCCAGCGTTCTTTTTTCCAAAGCTTAATCATGCAGCAGCCCTCCGATCGTCTCCGCGTCCTGCAAGCACGCCGTCAGCCGGTTTACCTCGGCGTTGTACGCCTCCACGCCGCGCTGCGTGATGCGGTAGGTGCGCTTGCGCCCCTCGACGGCGATTTCCTCGATATACTTCACTTCTTCAAATTTGGACAGCACCGTGTAGAGCGTCGCCGGTCCGATGCGAAGCCGCCCGTTCGTTGCGCGCTCCAAAAAAGCGGCAATCTCCATGCCGCACATCGGACCCCGGCGCAGCGCCAGCAGGACATAGAACATCGACTCCGTCAGGTTTTCCAGCGGCCGGCGCGGCATACAATCCCTCCTCGTCAATATCGCAACATGATATCGTTTGATGATATTATAAAACGATATCGGGAATCTGTCAAGAAAAAAGCGGTCCGCAGAATGCGGACCGCCGAAGCTGTCTGTTTCTTATTTGCCGGGGCGCTTGCCGAAGTGAAAGCGCGGTTCGGTGCCCGAAATGAGCCTTCGGATGTTGCTGCGGTGCATGAGAAGCACCAGAAGGCACGTAAAAATGCCGAGCGAAATGAGAACCGGGTTGCGCGTAAAAACCGGCGTCATTGCCGCGACGGCGACCGAGGCGGACATTGAGGAGACCGATGCGGTTTTGCTCAGCGCGGCGACAATCGCGAAGACGGCAAACGCGCTCAAGAACACGCGCCAGTCAATCATCAGCGCAACCGCAGCCGCCGTTGCAACGGCTTTTCCGCCCTTGAAGCCGAAGTAGATGGGAAAGCAATGCCCGATCATGCACGCCGCGCCCGCGATGGCAAGACCCGTCGCGCCGCCAAGCCACGAGCCGAGCAGCATGGAGATCACGCCCTTGAGAAAATCGCCCAGCAGCGTCAGCAGCCCCACGCCCGCGCCGAGCGTTCGCGCAGCATTTGCCGCGCCCGCGTTGCCGCTTCCCAATGTGCGCACGTCCTGATGGAAGATGTATTTGGAGATCAGGATGGATACGCTCAGAGAGCCGATCAGATAGCCCAGCGCCAGACAGGCGAGATATGTTACCGTCATAAAAGACACAACCTTTTCCATATGAAGTCGTTGTAATACCATAGCACATCCGGCGCAAAAGCGCAACGGAAAAGCGTGATTTTATGGTGCGCAAGCGCTTTGATTGTGCTACAATCAAAATATCTGAAAATACGACAGGAGAGTTGCAATATGGAACGAAAGTATGCAGAGTTTGCCGCGGCAAAGGCGTGCGAGCTGCTTGCCATTGACAGCCCGTCCGGCTACACGCGGAAGGCGGCTGACTGGGTCAAAGAGGCGTTTTCCACGCTCGGCTTTGACGCGCAGATCACAACCAAGGGCGGCGTGCTGATAAATCTCGGCGGGGCGGACGAAAAAGACGCGCTGCTTCTCGAAGCGCACACGGATACGCTGGGCGCGATGGTCGCGGAGGTCAAGGCGAACGGAAGACTCCGGCTCACACCGCTCGGCGGCATGCGCGCGGAAAATGCGGAGACCGAAAATGTGCGCGTCCATACCAGAACCGGCAGAATCATCGAGGGCACGGTGCAGCTGTGCAACGCCTCGGTCCACGTGAACGGGCAGTACGGCGATACCAAACGCAGCTTCGATACCGTGGAGGCGGTTCTGGACGAGGATGTGAAGACGGCAGACGAGACGCGCGCGCTCGGCGTGGAGGTCGGAGACATTGTCTGCTTCGAGCCGCGCACGAGAATCACGTCCTCCGGCTACATCAAAAGCCGCTTTCTGGACGATAAGCTCTCGGTCGGCGTGCTGCTGGGTCTGGCAAAATATCTCCATGACACCGGCGCAGCGCCTGCCAGACGGGTCTATGCACATGTGACGGTCTATGAAGAGGTCGGGCACGGCGGCGCGGGTTCGGTGCCGTCCGGCGTAACAGAGGCAATCAGCGTGGACATGGGCTGCGTGGGAGACGGACTTTCCTGCACGGAAAAGCAGGTGTCCATCTGCGTGAAGGACTCCGGCGGACCCTACAGCTATGAGGTCGTCGGCAAGCTCATCGACGCGGCAAAAAAAGAGAGCGCAAGCTACGCGCTCGATGTGTACCCACACTACGGCTCAGACGTGGAGGCGACGCTCAGCGCGGGCTCGGACATTCGGCATGGGCTGATCGGCCCCGGCGTATATGCGAGCCATGGCTACGAGAGAAGCCACGTCGACGGCGTGGAGAATACCCTGCGGGTGCTCAAAGGCTATCTGGGGGTGTAAGCCTGGCAGGCTTCTGCCAGCTTGACTCTGGCGTCTGCCGCCACGCCTGGCAGTAAAAATACCCAGCTGCGGGCAGGCAGCAAAAAGGCATCCACTTTCGTGGATGCCTCAGCGTGTCAAAAAAGTCTTTTTTGACACGCTGCGCACTTTTTCAAACTTTAAAAAGTTTGAAAAAGTGGTTGATTGAACGCGAAAGACACCCCTGATGGGTTTCTTTCACACTATCTTCCTTTCCGAAGTCGTTGATTCGAAAGGTTTTTCGACAGTCTGAGGCATCCACTTTCGTGGATGCCTTCTCTTTTTGAAGTGAATAATTATCTCTTCGAGAACTGCGGCGCGCGGCGAGCTGCCTTCAAGCCGTACTGCGCGAGTTTTTGAGCTGTTTTCCCTTGATACTCCGGGCTTTTCCGGC
>CALERM010000063.1 GCA_937907715.1 uncultured Clostridia bacterium | reverse complement strand
CTGCGGGAAAAGCGGCGCGAAAAGCAGTATGAGACCTTTACGCTGCTGCACGATCTGGTGTATATCTTAGCTGCAATCACCCTGATCTTTGTGTTCCTGTTCCGGCTTGTGGGCGTGGAGGGAAGCTCGATGTACCCCACGCTGTTCGACCACGACTATCTGGTTCTGGAAAGCAACTTCCTCTACCGGACGGTCCGGCAGGGCGACATCGTCGTCATTGATCCGCCGCAGCAGGCGCAGCTGGACGGCTCGATCGTCAAGCGCGTCATTGCAACCGGCGGGCAGACGGTAGACATTGATTTTGATCTCGGCATCGTCTATGTAGACGGAGAAGCGCTCGACGAGAGCTACACCTTCGAGCCGACCTACCGCAGCTATCTGGAGATCGGCGAGGGGCTCGACTACCCCGTGATGGTTCCGGAGGGAAGCGTCTTTGTGCTGGGTGATAACCGCAACCACTCCGCCGACAGCCGCTATGCTCCGCTCGGCTGCGTGGACGAGTCGCGGATTCTCGGAAGAGTCCTGCTTCGGATTCTCCCCGGCAGGCAGACAAACGAAGAAGGAGACGTCGTCGGCGGCAGAGACTTCCGCCGCATCGGCGCGGTATCATAACCATGGAACAGCAAAACAGCATGAACATCCAGTGGTATCCCGGTCACATGACCAGGACCCGCCGGATGATGGAGGAGGATCTGAAGCTGGTCGACGCGGTGTGCGAAATCTTAGACGCGCGCATCCCGATCTCCAGCCGCAACCCCGACATCGACGCCATCTGCGGTAAAAAGCCGCGCATGGTGATTCTGAACCGCATCGACATGGCGGACCCCGATCTTGTCAGCCGGTGGAGCAGCTACTTTAAGGCAAAGGGCATGGCAGTCATCCGCACAGACTGCAAGTCGCGCAAGGGCATCAGCACCTTTGCACCCGCCGTGCGCCAGCTGCTTTCTGAAAAGCTCCAGCGCTACGCCGAAAAGGGGCAGGTCGGGCGGTCGCTCAAACTCATGGTCGTCGGCATTCCGAACGTCGGAAAATCGACGTTTATCAACCAGATTGCAGGCCGCAAAGGCGCAAAGGCAGAAAACCGCCCCGGTGTGACGCGCGGTAAGCAGTGGGTCAATGTGGACGGCGGGCTGCTGCTTCTGGACACCCCCGGCATCCTCTGGCCCAAATTTGACGACCCCGAGGTCGGCATGCGCCTTGCCTACACGGGCGCGGTAAAAGACGATATTCTGGACACCGAGACGCTCGGCTGCCACCTGATGGAGCTTCTGGCGCGCGAGTATCCGCAGGCGCTCACCGAGCGCTATAAAATAGACATTCCGGCGCAGATCGACGGCTGGGAGCTTTTGCAGGCGGCGGGACGAAAGCGCGGCTTTCTCGTCTCAGGCGGCGAGGTCGACACGGAACGTATGGCAAAGGTCCTGCTCGACGAATACCGCAGCTGCAAGCTCGGTACCTTCACGCTCGAGCGCCCGGAGGAGCTGCAATGAAAGAAGAACCGAAGGATTTATGGCTGTATGAAAACGAGGCGTTTTCCGAAGGCTTCGGGATCGTCTGCGGTGTCGATGAGGCAGGGCGCGGTCCGCTTGCCGGACCTGTGTGCGCTGCGGCGGTGATTCTGCCGAAGGGGCTTGTCATCGACGGGCTCAACGACTCCAAAAAGCTGACCGATAAAAAGCGGCGCGAGCTTTACGATGTGATCACGCAAAGCGCCGTGAGCTACGGCATTGCGATGGCGTCCGAGCAGGAGATTGACGAGATCAACATTCTGCAGGCGACGTTTCTTGCCATGCAGCGCGCGCTGGACAAGCTCGCCGTCAAGCCGGATCTTGCCCTCATTGACGGCAACCGTGCAAAGGACTTTGGACTTCCGGTGCGGACCATCGTCAAAGGAGACAGTCTGTCTGCCTCCATTGCCGCCGCATCCATTCTCGCGAAGGTCACGCGCGACCGGCTGATGGAACAGCTCGACGCGCAGTATCCGCAATACGGCTTCGCCATCCACAAGGGCTACGGCACCAGGCGGCACTATGCCGCGCTGCGCGAGTATGGTCCGTGTGACATTCACCGGCGGACGTTTCTGAAAACGCTCCATGGAGACTAAGGCACGGCTCGGTCCGTGGGGCGAGGCGCTGGCGGCAGAGTTCCTTCGCAGGCGCGGCTACCGTATTGTCGCGACCAACTACCGCAGCCGCTACGGCGAGATCGATATCATCGCCGAAAATGCGGAGTATCTCGTCTTTGCCGAGGTTAAGCTGCGCAGGACGGCGCATTTCGGCGCGGCGCGCGAGTTTGTGGACCTTCGCAAGCAGGAGCGTCTGCGCGCCACGGCTTCGCTGTTTCTCGAAGAACATGAAACGGCGCTTCAGCCGCGCTTTGACGTCATTGAAATTTACGCGCCGGACGGGCTGCTGACCAAGCGCCCTTACCTCCGGCAGATTGAGGATGCATTTTATGAAGTATAACGTTGTAGACGGACACTGCGATACGCCGATGGAGCTGTATCTGCGGCAGGAGGACCTGCAGGATAATACCTGTCAGGTGTCCCTCCACCGCGCGCGGACGCTTGCGGGCTACGTGCAGTTCTATGCGTTCTGCACGGTGTGGCTCGACAAGCGAGCCAGCTTCGAGCAGCACTATGAGGCGGCTCTCGCCTATTTTAACCGCCAGCTGGACAAGCACGCCGGAAGCATTGTCCGCTGCAAAAACGAAGCCGATGCGCGCGCAGCGATTGCGTCCGGAAAATGCGGCGCATTTTTGTCCATCGAGGGCGCGGAGGCAATCTCCTGCGACCCCGGAAAGCTGGAGCTTGCCTATGAACAGGGTGTGCGCATGATCGCCCCCTGCTGGAACGCGCCGAACGCGCTGGCGGGAAGCATTGTCTCCGGCGGGGGCTTAACGGCGCAGGGGCGCGAGTTTGTGCGCCGGGCGCAGAAGCTCGGCATCCTCCTCGACGTGAGCCACATCTCGGAAAAAGCCTTCTGGGACCTGTGCGATATCACGGAAAAGCCGTTTGTCGCGAGCCATTCCAATTCCCGCGCCGTCTGCCGGCATGTGCGAAATCTCACCGACGAGCAGTTCAAAGCACTGTGCCAGATCGGCGGCACGGCTGGGCTCAACCTCTACGGCGCATTTTTGAAGGACGAGGGTCCCGTGACGCTCGAGGACGTCTGGCGGCATATCGAGCATTTTCTGGAGCTGGGCGGCGAGGGTCATATTGCACTCGGCGGCGATCTGGACGGCTGCGACGTGCTGCCAGAGGGCTTTACGGGCGCAGACAGCTACGAGCTGCTTGCGCAGTGGCTGGAAGAAAAGCATCTTCCAGCCGCGACGATCGAACATATTTTCAGCGAGTCTTTATTAAAGGTTGTGAAACAATGCACTATGTAAGTACCAGAAACCCGAACACGCGCCTTTCTGCGGCGCAGGCAATTGTTCAGGGACTCAGCCGCGACGGCGGTCTGTTCCTGCCGGAGGAAATTCCGCAGATCTCTCTGGACGAGATCAAAGCGCTTTCGCTTCTTCCCTACCCCGCGCGCGCGGCGAAGCTTATGAAGCTGTATCTCGACGAATTTACGGAAGAAGAGCTGCTCGGTTTTGCCGAAAAAGCATACGGCGCGGCAAAATTTGACGATCCCAAGGCGGCTCCTGTAAAGCCCCTCGGAGAAAACCGCTATATTCTGGAGCTGTGGCACGGTCCGACGTGCGCGTTCAAGGACATGGCGCTGCAGATGCTTCCGTATCTTCTCACGGCAAGCCTTCAGAAAACCGGCGAGAAGAAAACCGTCTGCATTCTCGTTGCAACCTCCGGCGACACCGGCAAGGCGGCGCTCGAGGGCTTCCGCGATGTGGACCATACGAAAATTCTCGTCTTCTACCCCGACGGCGGCGTGTCCGATATCCAGAAGCTGCAGATGGTCAGCCAGGAGGGTGAAAACGTCGGCGTGTGCGCGGTGCGCGGAAACTTCGACGACGCGCAGAGCGGCGTCAAGCGCATTTTCTCCGACCCCATTCTGCGCGAGGAGCTGGCGCGCAGGGGCTACTTCCTCTCGTCGGCAAACTCCATCAACTGGGGGCGCGTGCTGCCGCAGATCGTATATTACATCTCCGCCTACTGCGACCTTCTGTCGGAAGGCGCCATTGCGCCGGGCGATAAAGTGGACTTCTGCGTACCGACCGGAAACTTCGGAAACATTCTCGCCGGCTACTACGCCAAGCACATGGGGCTTCCGGTCGGAACGCTCGTGTGTGCGTCGAACGCGAACAATGTGCTGACCGACTTCCTCTCCACCGGGACGTATGACCGCAACCGCCCATTCTATCAGACGGCGTCGCCGTCCATGGACATTCTCATCTCCTCGAACCTCGAGCGGCTGCTGGCTTTGATGGAGGGCGCAGGCGAGAACGTTGCGGATTATATGAACGCGCTTGCCGCGCGCGGGAGGTACACCGTAAAGCCGGAGACGGCGCGGAAAATCGCGTCCGAGTTTGCCTGCGGCTTCTGCGGCGACGAGGATACCGAAAAAACCATCGCGCAGCTGTTTGCCGAACAGGGCTATCTCCTCGACACCCACACGGCGGTTGCATGGAACGTCGCCGGGCGGTACCGCGCAAAAGCCGGAAGCAACCGCCCGCTCGTCGTCGTCTCCACTGCCAGTCCCTTCAAATTCTGCAAAAGCGTTCTCGAAGCGCTGGGCGAAACAAGCTTTGCTGCCGGAACGGATATCATCGCGCAGCTGGCGCAGAAGACCGGAAAGCCCGCGCCCGCGCCGCTGGCAGATCTTGCCGGCAAAGCCGTGCGCTTTACCGATGTGACCGGAAAAGACGAGATGATGCAGGTCGTGACGGAGTTTCTGCGCGCATGAGTTTATACGCCATCGGAGACCTTCATCTGTGCCTCGGCGCGTATAAGCCCATGGACGTGTTCGGCGGGCGCTGGGAGGGCTACATGGATAAGCTCCGCGAGGGGCTGTCCGTAATTGCCCCCGGCGACACGACCGTCCTGCTTGGAGACCTCAGCTGGGCGCTCGGCATCGAGCAGGCGGAAAAGGATTTCGCTTTCATTCACGAAATTCCCGGCAGGAAAATCATCCTCAAGGGAAACCATGACTACTGGTGGACGACGGCGGCCAAATTCTATCACTTCTGTGCCGCACGCGGCTGGGACGATCTGTTCATCCTGAACAACAACTGCTATTTTTACGGTGAAACCGCACTCTGCGGCACCCGCGGCTGGTTCTACGAGCAGGAGCAGGAGGGCACGCACGATGAAAAAATCTTCCGCCGCGAGCTCGGGCGGCTGGAGGCAAGCCTCAAGGCAGCGGGCGACCATGAAAAGCTCTGCTTTCTGCACTACCCGCCCAGATACCGCGGCTACGAGTGCCCGGAGATTCTCGAGCTGCTGGCGCGCTACGGGGTCCGGCAATGCTTTTACGGGCATCTGCACGCCGAGAGCATGCGTCTGGCAATTCAGGGAAGCTTCGGCGGCTGCGAGTTCCGGCTGCTGTCTGCTGATTATGTAAACTTCAAGCCACAAAAACTGCTGGATTGAAAAGAAAATATAAAAAACAGTAGAAATCTCGGGAAAACTCTGATAGAATAGAGCGGATTCAAGGCAACACCGCATAATTTGGCAAGAAGGCTCGGCGAGAGATTTTTTGTCAAGGCAAGGTTTGGAAAACGAAGGAATACTGTATGTACCCGCAAAGGGCATGCCCGCATCCGTATGGCTCCTTTGTCGCCAACGGCTGCGACATATTTCTCGTTTTTCGAACCGAAGAATTGGCGGAAAAGATCCGTCGAGACTCGAAGACACAATTGTGCGGTGTTGCCTCAAATATATGATGTGGTGAATGACGGTCAGGACTGACCGCACCGTATAGGAGGAAAACCAACATGAATGTAAAGAGCGTAGAAAAAGAAAACGGCAAGGCGAAGGTCGTCGTCGAAATTGACAAGCCCGAGTTCGAGCAGGCGCTGAACAAGGCGTATGCCAAGTGCAGAAAGGACATCATGCTGCCCGGCTTCCGCAAGGGCAAGGCGCCGCGGAAGATGGTCGAGAGCATGTATGGCGCAACCGTTTTCTATGAGGACGCCGTGAACGAAATTTTCCCGGAGATCTATACGACGGCAATCGTCGACCAGCAGCTCAAGGCTGTCGGTTCTCCCTCCGTTTCCAACATGGACACGCCCGAAGAAGGCGGCGTGGTCCTGACCATCGAAACCGAGCTTTACCCCGAGGTCACGCTCGGTCAGTACAAGGGCATCGAGGTTCCCAGGCGCGAAGCAAAGGTCGAAGACAGCGAGGTTGACGCAGAGCTTAACCGCATGGCAGAGCGCAACGCCCGTATTGAGACCGTTGACCGCCCCGCGCAGATGGGTGACACCGTCGTCATCGACTTCGAGGGCTTCGAAGACGGAAAGCCCTTCCAGGGCGGCAAGGCAGAGGACTACAGCCTTACGCTCGGCTCCGGCTCGTTCATTCCCGGCTTTGAAGAGGCGCTGGTCGGCGCTGTCGCCGGTGAAGAGCGCGACGTGAACGTCACCTTCCCCGAGAACTATGCCAAGGAGCTCGCCGGCAAGCCCGCCGTCTTCAAGTGCAAGGTCCATGAGGTTAAGGAATCCATCAAGCCGGAGCTTGACGACGAGTTTGCAAAGGACGTCTCCGAATTTGATACCCTGGACGCTCTGAAAAACGACATCCGCGCGCGCTTCACGAAGTCCCGTGAGGAGCAGAATGAGCGTGCGTTCGAGTCTGCCGCCGTGCAGCTTGCCGCTGCCAACATGACCTGCAATGTGCCCGCCTGCATGATCGACGAGCAGGTCGACCATCAGCTCGAGCAGTTTGCCTACCAGCTTCAGTCCCAGGGCATGAAGATGGAAGACTACACCAAGATGATCGGCGGAGATCTTTCCAGCCTGCGTCAGTCCATGCGCCCGATGGCAGAGCAGACCGTCCGCTCGGACATCCTGCTGAGCGAAATCGCCCATGCCGAGAATCTCGAAGTCACCGACGAAGAGGTCGAAGAAGAGCTCAAGAAGCTCGCCGAGCAGTATCAGATGGAGCTTGACAAGGTCAAGGCAGCCGTCGATACCGCCGCTGTCAAGTCCGATCTCATGGGCAAAAAGGCCGCCAAGATCATCACCGACAACGCCGTCGCCGTCGCTCCCACCGAGGAGAAGAAGGACGACGCCGAAACTTCCGAGAAGGAATAATTGTTCCCAGCCAGCTTTCAGACTGTCGCCGCACGTCAGACCGGCGTCCGGTGTGCGGCGGCTGAGAAGGAATAATTCCCGCCTCGGATGGTTAGAATGTTACATCCGAAGAAAGGAGCAATTCTTATGAGTCTCGTTCCCTATGTTGTTGAGCAGACGAGCCGCGGCGAGCGGTCCTATGATATTTTCTCGCGTCTTCTCAACGACCGTATCATTATCCTGTCCGAAGAGGTCAACAGCACGACAGCGTCTTTGATCGTCGCGCAGATGCTCTACCTCGAAGCACAGGACCCCGACAAGGACATCCAGTTCTACATCAACAGCCCCGGCGGCAGCGTCACCGACGGCATGGCAATCTATGATACCATGCAGTACATCAAGTGCGACGTCTCCACCATCTGCATCGGCATGGCGGCGTCCATGGGCGCCTTCCTGCTTTCTTCCGGCGCAAAGGGCAAGCGCATCGCGCTTCCCAACGCGGAGATCATGATCCACCAGCCGCTCGGCGGCACGCAGGGGCAGACGACCGATATGCAGATCCATGTCGAGCGGATGCTGAAAATCAAGAAGCGCCTGAATGAAATTCTGGCGTCCAACACCGGCAAGCCGTATGAGACCATCTGCGCCGACACCGAGCGCGACAACTTCCTGACCGCCGAGCAGGCGCAGGAATACGGTCTGATCGACAAGGTCATCTATAAGAGATAACGAAGCTCTGGCAAGGGAGGCTCTGCCCTTCCTTGCCAGAAGATTTCCAAAGAATTTCGCTCTTTCGGGCGAAAAGACTGTGCTTTAAAGGAGAAAGTCCATGGCAAGAGATTCCATCCGCTGCTCGTTCTGCGGCAAGCGGCAGGAACAGGTCAACCGGATTATTGCCGGTCCGAACGTATATATCTGCAACGAGTGCATCGATCTTTGCTCGAGCATCCTGCGCGACGAAATGAAAAACGGCGAAACGCAGGATCTGGAGCTTCCCGATACCCTCCCTACCCCGCAGGAAATCAAAACATATATGGACCGTTACATCATCGGGCAGGACGAGGCAAAGGTCGCGCTGTCCGTGGCGGTTTATAATCATTATAAACGCATCTACTTCTCGCAGGAGACCGACGTCGAGCTGCAGAAGAGCAACATCCTCATGATCGGACCCACGGGCTCCGGCAAGACGCTCTTTGCCCAGACGCTGGCAAAGATTCTGAACGTTCCGTTTGCCATCGCCGACGCGACCACGCTGACCGAGGCGGGCTACGTGGGCGAGGACGTTGAAAATATTCTGCTGCGGCTTTTGCAGGCGGCGGATTTTGATGTAGAGCTCGCCGAGCGCGGCATCATCTACATCGACGAAATGGATAAGATCGCAAGAAAGTCCGAAAACACGTCCATCACGCGCGATGTCTCGGGCGAGGGCGTGCAGC
>CALERM010000062.1 GCA_937907715.1 uncultured Clostridia bacterium | reverse complement strand
TTATCGGTGACGCGCTGGAAATCTGCCGGGAGCTGGGCTTTTCGGGCGCGCTTCTGGTCGGACACATCGGAAAGCTTGTCAAGCTCTCCGGCGGCATGTGGAACACGCACTCCAGATACGGCGACTGCCGCATGGAGCTTCTTGCCGCGCACGCCGCCGCGCTGGGTCTGCGCGCAGAAAAGGTGCGCGAGCTTCTCGCCTGCGTCATGTGCGACGACTGCCTTCGCATCTTAAAAGAGGAAGGCTTGTACGAACAGACGCTTTCCAGTCTTGCTTCCCGCATCGAGGAGCATTTAACGCACAAGTGCAGCGAAATGACGGCGGGCGCAATTGTCTTTTCGAAGGAATACGGTCTTCTGTGCCAGACCTCGCAGGCGCAGGCGTTATTACAGCACATCAGGGAGGGCTGAAAGTATGGTACATTTTGTCGGCGCCGGAAGCGGCGCGGCGGACCTCATCACTGTGCGCGGGGCAAGGCTTCTTGCCGGGGCGGACGTGATCATTTACGCAGGATCGCTGGTAAACCCCGAGCTTCTTTCCTACGCGAAGCCCGGCTGCGAGATTCACAACAGCGCAGTCATGACGCTCGAAGAGGTCATCGCCGTCATGCGCGACGCAGAAGCGGCGGGCAAAACCACCGTGCGCCTGCACACCGGAGACTCGAGCATCTACGGCGCGGTGCGCGAGCAGTTCGACGAGCTGGAAACGCTCCAAATTCCCTATGATGTCTGCCCCGGCGTGAGCGCGTTCTGCGGCGCGGCGGCCGCTTTGAAGGCAGAATACACACTGCCGGACGTCAGCCAGACAGTGATCATCACCCGCGCCGCCGGAAAAACGCCCGTCCCGGCAAAAGAGTCCATCCGCGCTCTTGCCGCCCATCAAGCGACGATGGTGCTGTTTCTCAGCACCTCTCTGACAAAGCAGCTGCAAGCGGATCTGCTCGCGGGCGGCTATGCGGAAAGCACTCCCGCCGCCGTCGTTTACAAGGCGACGTGGCGCGACCAGAAAATCTTCCGCTGCACCGTGGGAACGCTTCACGAGACGGTCACGCAGAACAGACTTACCAAGACGTCCCTGATCGTCGTCGGCGGCTGCCTCGGAGACAGCTATATGCGCTCGCTTCTTTATCACCCCGGCTTTTCTACCGAGTTCCGCGAGGCCAGCGAATGACCGCGGCAATCTTCTGCTACAGCCGCACCGGCTGCGAGACTGCGCGGCGGGTTTCGTCGGCTTTCACCGCGCACGATACCATTTGCTATACGCTTTCACGCTTTGCTCAGCCCGGCTTTCTGCCGCTGGAAAAAGACGTCTACGGCGCGGAGTTTTCGCGCTGCGGCGCGCTCATTTTCATCGGCGCGTGCGGCATTGCCGTGCGGGAAATTGCGCCGTTCGTCCGCAGCAAAAAGACGGACCCGGCAGTGCTTGTGATCGACGATCAGGCGCGCTTTGTCATTCCGATTCTCTCCGGACATATCGGAGGGGCAAACGAGCTTGCGCAAGCGCTTGCCGCCGCGCTGCATGCTGCGGCAGTCATCACCACCGCGACCGACGGACACGGAAAATTTTCCGTCGACGCCTGGGCGGCGCGAACCGGCTGCGCGATTTCCGACATGGCGCTTGCCAAGGCGTTTTCCGCCGCCATTTTAGAGCGCGACCTGCCGGTTATGAGCGCGTTTCCGATTGCATCCGCACTTCCGGGCGGCACGTTCGAAGCAGCCTCGGGCAAGCTCGGCGTGTACATCGGCTGCGATACAAAATCGCCCTTTGAACAGACGCTGCGCCTGATTCCCAAAAAGCTGCGCGTCGGCGTCGGCTGCCGCAGAGGCATTTCCGAGGAGGCGGTTCTATCCGCCATCCGGCAGGTTTTTTCCGAAAACGCTCTGGACCTGCGCGCCGCCGCGGGTGTGTATTCGATTGAACTGAAAAAAAATGAAGCGGGGCTTCTGGAAGCTTGCCGCGCGATTGGTCTTCCGGCGCAGTTTTACAGCGCGCAGGCGCTTGCTGCCGTGCCGGGAAGCTTTTCGGATTCCGGCTTCGTCGCATCCGTCACGGGCGTGGGCTGCGTCTGCGAACGCGCGGCGATGATAGATGCAGAAAAGCTTCTGGTTCGGAAAACCATCTGCGGCGGCGTCACCGTCGCCGTTGCCATCGAGCATTGGGAGGTAGACTTTGGGTAAGGTATTTGTTGTGGGCATCGGCCCCGGAAATTTTGAAAACATGACCATCCGCGCTGACCGCGCGCTTTGCGCCTGCGACGCCATCGTCGGCTATCCGGTCTATGTCGATCTGGTCAAGGACCGCTACCCCGGAAAGGCGCTCTATCAGACGCCCATGACGAAGGAGGTCGCCCGCTGCCAGCTGGCGCTCGATCTGGCGCGCGAGGGAAAAACCGTGTGTCTCGTCTGCTCCGGCGACAGCGGCATCTACGGCATGGCGGCGCTGGTCTTTGAATTGCGCGGAGAAAGCGCGGAGCCGCAAATCGAAGTGGTCCCGGGTCTGACCGCCGCATGCTCCGGCGGCGCAGTGCTGGGCGCGCCATTGACGCACGATTTTGCCGTCGTGAGTTTATCTGACCGCCTGACCCCGTGGGAAACGATTGAAAAGCGGCTGCTTGCCGCCGCGCAGGCGGATTTTTCGATTGCGATTTACAACCCCGCAAGCCACGGACGGCCCGAGCACCTGGCGCGCGCCTGCGAGATCCTGCTGCGCGTGCTGCCGGAGAGCCGGCTCTGCGGCATCGTCCGCAACATCGGGCGCGAGGGGCAATCACACCGTGTTCTGACGCTCAAAGAGCTTCAGACCGCGCCGGTCGACATGTTCTGCACCGTCTTCATCGGAAACTCGTCCACCAAGGAGCTGTCCGGCGCGCTCCTTACGCCGAGAGGGTACCGCAATGTATAACATCTGTGTCTTCGGCGGCACGACCGAGGGACGCGAGCTGGTTGAATTTCTGTCCGCGCAGCCCTGCTATGTGACCGCCTGCGTGGTAACAGACTACGCGCAGTCGCTGCTGCCCGCGTCCGATCATGTGACCATCTCGGCGAAAAAGCTTCCCATGGACGAAATTGCCGCCCTGCTGCGCCAGACGCGCTTTGATCTCGTCGTCGACGCCACGCACCCCTACGCGCAGTCCATCACGAAAAGCATTGCGCGCGCCTGCCGCGAAACCGGCACGCAGTATGTACGGCTTCTGCGCAAGCCCTCTGCCGTGTCGCCGGATGCTTTGTATTTTGAAACCACCGAGGACGCCATCGCCTTTCTGCGCCGGACAAGCGGCAACATTCTGCTGACCACCGGCAGCAAGGAGCTATCCCAATATGCCTCCATCGAAGACTTTTCAAGCCGCGTCTGGGCGCGCGTGCTGCCGCTGGCGTCGTCTCTGGACGCCTGCCAGAAGGCAGGTCTTCCCCCTGCGCACATTTTCGCGATGCAGGGACCGTTTTCCGCAGCAATGAACGCCGCGATGCTCCAGAGCATCGCAGCCGCCTTTCTCGTCACGAAGGACGGCGGCGCGCCCGGCGGCTTCGAGGAAAAGGCGGCAGGCGCAAAACAGGCGGGCGCAAAGCTGGTCGTCATCGGTCGCCCGGCAGAGCAGGACGCCGGTCTTTCCCTGGAGGAAACCATCTCGACGCTGTGCAGCCGCTTCGGCTTTCATCCGACACCCGAGGTGTTCCTTGCCGGCATCGGTCCCGGCAGCGAGCGCTTCCAGCTTCCTGCCGTCCGCGAGGCAATTCAAAAATCCGACTGCCTTATCGGCGCGCAGCGCATGCTGGAAGCCGTCGCGCTTCCCGGGCAGCTGACCTGCGACGCCATTGCGCCGGAAAAAATCGCTGAGGCAGTCCGCGCGCACCCCGAATGCCGGACCTTTACCGTCGTTTTCTCCGGAGACACCGGCTTTTTCAGCGGCGCGAAGAAGCTTCTTCCGCTGCTGCCAGGCTGCAAGGTCACGGTCCTTCCGGGCATCAGCTCCATGAGCTATCTGTGCGCGAAGCTGGGCGCAAGCTACGACGACGCGGCAATCGTCAGCCTGCACGGAAGGTCTGCCGACATTGCCCGCGCCGTGCGCGCCAACCGGAAGGTCTTCGCCCTGGTCGGAGGTCCGGACGGCATGCAGGCGCTGTGTGCGCGGCTGGTTGACGCCGGTCTTTCGCAGGTGCGCGTGAGCGTCGGCGAGCGGCTGAGCTACCCGGACGAGATAATCACCCGTGGCACGGCGCAGGAGCTGTCAGAGCAGGTCTTTGATAAGCTGAGCGTCGCGCTGATTGAAAACGATCATCCCGACGCCATTGTTACCCACGGTCTGCCGGATGAGGCGTTTCTGCGCAGTCTGGAGCCGGGCAAGCTCGTCCCCATGACCAAACGCGAGGTGCGCAGCGTGTGTCTTTCC
>CALERM010000061.1 GCA_937907715.1 uncultured Clostridia bacterium | reverse complement strand
AGGAAAACGATGAAAACAAAGACAAATGGATCGGCATCGGCGGCAAATTTGAGCCAGGCGAGAGCCCGGAGGACTGCGTCTGCCGCGAGGTGCTGGAGGAGACGGGGCTCCGGCTGACAGACTACCGCTACTGCGGCATTGTCACGTTCGTCAACGGCGGCTGGACCGAGTACATGCACCTGTTCCACGCGACTGGCTTTGAAGGACAGCTGCGCGAGTGCGACGAGGGCGTTCTCGAGTGGATCGACAAAAAGCGGCTGGTCGGCTTACAGCAGTGGGAAGGCGATAAAATCTTCCTGCGGCTTCTGGACCTGCATGTGCCGTTTTTTTCCCTGAAGCTTGTCTATGACGGAGATACGTTGATACAAGCCGTTCTGAACGGAGAAAGGATGTAACATGGAACCGATTCTGATCAGCGCGTGCCTGCTTGGCGCGGCGTGCCGCTACGACGGCGGCAGCAACCCCGTTCTTTCCGTGGAGGCGCTCATGGGGCGCTGCCAGCTGGTGCCCGTCT
Source organism: uncultured Clostridia bacterium (assembly GCA_937907715.1). Classification (GTDB taxonomy): domain Bacteria; phylum Bacillota; class Clostridia; order Oscillospirales; family Oscillospiraceae; genus CAG-170. The sequence continues at coordinate 14,045 of CALERM010000061.1, read as the reverse complement.
GTCCGGAGCAGCTGGGAGGACTGCCCACCCCGCGCGAGCCGGCGGAACGGACCGGGGGCGGCGTGGTGACAAAAACGGGCGCGGATGTGAGCGCGCAGTATCAAAGGGGCGCAGAGCAGGCGCTTCATCTGGCGCGCATGTTTGGCTGCAAACGGGCGGTCCTGAAAGAGCGCAGCCCCAGCTGCGGCGCGGGCGAAATTTACGACGGGACCTTCACCGGCGCGCGCGTTCCGGCAGACGGCGTGACGGCGCAGCTTCTGAAGGCAAACGGCATTGAAGTTTTCGGCGAGAGCGAGATTGAGACGCTTCTCGAGCAGCTGGACGACGCGCAGCCGGAGGAGCCGTCTTTCTTCTGAGCGATCTTTTTGAGCAACGATGTGCGGAGTGTTCTGTTTCCGGAACGCTCCGCTTTTTTGCGCCGCCTGTGCAAAACCGCCCTTTTCATTTTTCACATCATGCAGTATAATAAACCTGTATCGGCATTTTCTTTGGGAGGTGAAGCGCATGCTTCCGGAGGCTTTTACAAAACGGATGCAGAGGCTGTTGGGCGCGGACTATGACGCCTTTCTCGATAGCTTCTCGCGTCCCCGCGCAGTTGCGCTGCGCCTGAACCCGCTGAAAACGAAGACGCTCCCCGATCTGTCCGGCTTCTCACTGCGCCCTGTGCCGTGGGAGCCGTGCGGGTTTTACTACGATCCGGAAACAAGACCCGGGAAATCTGCCTATCATGAGGCGGGACTATACTATCTGCAGGAGGCGAGCGCGATGGCGCCTGCGGCGCTGCTGGACCCGCAGCCCGGGGAGCGGGTTCTGGACCTGTGCGCCGCCCCCGGCGGAAAATCCACGCAGCTGACGGGGAGAATGCGCGGGCGCGGGCTTCTGGTCTGCAACGAAATAAACCCCAAGCGCGCAAAAATTCTCGCCTCGAACATCGAGCGGCTGGGCATTGCGAACGCGCTGGTCTTAAATGAGCATCCGCAGCGGCTGCAGACGCGCTTTGCGGGGTACTTCGATCAAATTCTCGTCGACGCGCCCTGCTCCGGCGAGGGCATGTTCCGCAAGGAAGAGGCGGCGGTAACCGACTGGTCGGAGGAAACGGTCCGCATGTGCGCCCGGCGGCAGGCGGAGATTCTGCATTCGGCGTCCGTCATGCTCCGCCCGGGCGGCAGGCTGGTCTATTCGACCTGCACGTTTGCGCCGGAGGAAAACGAGGCGGGCGTCAGCGCGTTTTTGCGCGCGCACCCGGACTTTTCCGTGGAAGAGGTATCTGCGCCGTGGTTCTCCCCCGGGCGTCCCGACTGGATCGAAAATCCCATGCCGGGACTGGAGAAGACCTTCCGGCTGATGCCGCAGAAGCTACTCGGCGAGGGGCACTACTGCGCGGTGCTGCGCAGAGCGGGCGATGCGCCGGGAGAAGAAATGCCTTTGGAGCCTGCGGCGAAGCGTCCGAAGGAGCTGGATGAATTTTGCAGGCAGACGGGCGCGGCGCTTCCGGAAGGGAAAATCCTGTTGTTCGGACAGAACGTGTATCTTGCGCCGGAGGAGCTGCCGAGCCTCAAGGGGCTTCATGTGCTGCGCGCGGGACTGGAGCTCGGAGAGGTGCTCAAAAACCGGCTCAAGCCTGCGCATGCCTGGGCGCTGTGGTTAAAGGAACTGCCGAACCATGTTTCGTTCCCGGCAGAAAGCGAGGAAATCCGCCGCTATCTCGCCGGAGACGTGCTGGCAGCAGACACGCGCGGCTGGACGCTGGTGCAGGTCGACGGGCTTAGCCTCGGCTGGGCAAAGGGCGACGGGCAGACGCTCAAAAATCACTATCCGAAGGCGCTCAGGCGCTAAAATTGCCGGAAAAGCCGGCGCTTTTCTGAGCGCCGGCTGTGTATAAAAGGAGGAAGGCTCCATGGAAGAAAAAAAGTGCATCCTGATCGTCGAGGACGAGCGGGCGATTGTGGAAATTCTGAAATTCAATCTCAAGCGCGAGGGCTACGACACGCTCGAGGCGCTCGACGGCGAAACGGGACTCGAGCTGGCAAGGACCAAAGACCCGGACCTGATTTTACTTGACGTGATGCTTCCCAAAATGAACGGGTTTGACATCTGCAAGAATCTGCGCGAGGCGGGAAGCACGGTTCCCATCATCATGCTGACCGCGCGCGAGGAGGAGACGGACAAGGTCTTCGGACTCGAGGCGGGCGCGGACGACTATATGACAAAGCCCTTTTCCATGCGTGAGCTGATGGCGCGCGTGCGGGCGAACATCCGAAGAAGAAGCCTGGATTTAAACGCCAGAGCCTCCGTCGGGGCGCTCCTGACGGCGGGCGCGCTGACCATCGAGCCGTCGACGTTCTCGGTGACAAAATCCGGCGAGCCGGTGGATCTGACACAGAAGGAATACGATCTTCTCATGCACCTGATTCGCGAGCGGGGCAAGGTCTTCACGCGCGAGGACCTCATGCAGAAGGTCTGGAATTACGATTATTTCGGCGACATGCGCACTGTGGACGTGACGGTCCGAAGACTTCGCGAAAAGATCGAGGACGACCCCGGCAAGCCACAGTATATTCTCACCAAGCGCGGCGCGGGCTATTACTTTGCACCCTGAAAAACGCGGCGTATCGGAAAAAGAGAATTTGAAAGGCTGAAAGGAGGGCGAGGCGATGCGGTCTCTGCGTACCAAGCTGGTCATGATCATGGTGATCCTGATTCTTGCCCTGATGTGTGTGATCGGCGCGTTTTTAATCAACGGCGTCGGCAACTTCTATATCTCCCAGTTCTATGAGCAGATGGAAAAAACCTTCTCGCCCGAGTTCATCGGTCAATTGCAGGAAATCCCCGCGCAGGAGCAGAACGCGCCCGAGCGGATGAAAGAGCTCTTAATGGCGCAGGCAGGTCTCGGCATCGACATTGCAACGCGGAACGTCTATATTCTGGACGAAACCGGAAACGTCCTTGCCAGCTCCAACCAGCAGACAAGCGTGTCCATGACGGCGAACCTTCTGACAGCGATGAACGGCGAGGTCGGGCAGGAGGGCTCGATCACGAGCAGCTTCATGGACCTGGCCGTTCCGATTGTATCGGCAGACGGCACGTACATCGTCTATATTTTAGACAGCCGCGCAACGGTCGACGCGCTCACAGGAGAGCTCTTTTCGATCATCCTGAGCGCTTTGGGACTCGGTCTTGTGATCTGCGTGGTTTTATCGTTCCTTCTTGCGCAGATTCTCATCACGCCCATCCGCGCGCTGACGCTTGGCACGCGGCAGGTCGCCGCAGGCGATTTTTCCCAGCGCATTGAGGTCGAGGGGCAGGACGAAATCGGCGTTCTGACGCGGAACTTCAACCACATGGCAAAGGTTTTGCAGGACACGATTTCGGAGGCGGAGAACGAGCGCAACAAGCTCTCAACGCTGTTTCTGCACATGACCGACGGCGTCGTCGCCTTCTCGGCTGCGGGCAATCTCATTCACTGCAACCCCGCCGCGACGCAGATGCTGGCGCGCCCGCTCGACCCCACGACGACGTTTGACGAATTATTCGCCGATCAAGCGGAGCTGGACACGCTGCTGACCTTAAAGCGCCCGCAGTACTTAGAGGCGCAGAAGACGGCGGGCGACCGGGAGCTGGAGCTTTTCATGGCGCCGTTTTCCTCCGATCAGACGCAGGGCGGCGCGCTGGTCGTCATCCATGATGTGACCGAGCAGAGAAAAAGCGAGCAGTCCCGGCGCGAGTTTGTCGCGAACGTGTCGCATGAGCTGCGCACGCCGCTGACCAACATCAAATCCTACGCCGAAACCATCGTCTCCGCCGGAGACGAGCTGCCGCGCGAGCTGCACGATAACTTCATGGGCGTTATTATTAACGAAGCCGACCGCATGACCCGCATTGTGCAGGACCTTCTCACGCTCAGCAAGATCGACTACGGCAAGATGGAGATGAACATTTCGCGCTTCTCGTTTGCCAAGGCCATCTCCAATGTCTACGAGGCCGCGCGGCTCAACGCCGAGCAGAACCACCACCACACGATCACCTTCCACTGCGAGGACAACATCCCCGACGTGCTTGGCGACCGCGAACGCATCGAGCAGGTGGTCATGAACATCGTCTCGAACGCCATCAAATACACCCCCGACGGCGGCAAAATTGAAATTTACGCAGGCTCAAGCGGCAAATCCGTCTTCGTCCGCGTCACGGATAACGGCATCGGCATTCCCGAAAAGGATCTGCCGCGGCTGTTTGAGCGGTTCTATCGCGTCGACAAGGCAAGATCGCGCGAGTCCGGCGGCACGGGACTGGGCCTTTCCATTGCCCGGGAAATTCTCTCGCAGCACAAGGGCGAGATCAAGATCGACTCGGTCTACGGCGAGGGCACCGACGTGCGCATCACCCTTCCCGCCGCGCCGCCCGAAAAATAAGCAAGACCGGAATTTTGAGAAAGGAGGCAGACCATGCGCAGACGAAAATGGCTTGAACGGGCGAAAAACCTGCTCATTGCGCTGCTGGCGCTGACGGTTCTGGTGCTGACGGTTCTGGCGCTTCCGGCAAAGACGGTAACGGATACGCCTTGGCTGGCGGCGCTGGTGCGCCCGTTTGCCTCCGTAATGGGAATTTCACAGGGCGATCTGTCCCCCGCGCCGATGGCGGACGCCGCAAGCGTCACGGGCGCTGCGCAGCCGGTTGCCGTCTCCGTGCGAAACCCCGCCGGAAGAACCAGCTACCAGTTTGATACTGCCGCGCTGGATACCGCCTTCGAGCAGTTCGGCGCGGCGCTCGGGCAGGCGCTGGAAACCGCGCAGGAGCCGCAGCGCACAAGCGCGCTTCGCATGCAGACCGCGCTCGGCAAAACCTCGGTCGCCTTCCGCTATCCGGGAGAAATTTCCGCGGCGCTTGCCGCGTCGTGGCTGCAGGTGGAGACGGCGCTGGAGGAAACGATCGGCGCGCAGTGGCTGGTGCTGGCAAACGAGGATGCGGCGGTGAACCTGTATCTGGCAGGCAGCGAGCTGTTTGTCTGCCAGACGCAGCTCGATGGCGACGCACTCGAGCAGCTTCTGCAAAGCTGCACGCCGGACGGCAGCTTCTTCGCCTTTGAAGACACGCAGGCGCGCTTTTCCTCCGTAGAGCCCCTGAGTCTTCTTCCGGGGCAGACACCGCAGCTGCATGCCGCCGAAGCGGCAAATCCGTGCGACGCACGCTTTTCCGATGCCCTTGCCTCCACGCTGGGCTTCAACCCCTACGGCGACGCCCGCTACACCGACGACGCCGGAAACACCACCTACACCGAAACCGGCTACGCGCTGTCCATCTCGGCATCGGGCGAGCTTCTGCTGCGCGCCGACGCGCAGTCCACGCGCTTTCAGGCAGCGTCGGGCGAGCAGGCGGAGCTGGTCGAGTGCGCCAGGAGTCTTCTTTCCACCATGACCGACGGCATAGACTCCGACGCCCGGCTCTATCTGACAGACCTTGAACAAAACGGCAGTGAGAGCGTCTGCACCTTCGATTATTTCCTGGACGGCATCCCCGTTCTGCCCGCCGGCGGCTACGGTGCGGAGGTTCGCTTCTCGGGCGTATCCATTGTGCAGGTCCGGCTGGTGCTGCGCGCCTATACGCTGACGACGCAGACGCTTTCCGTCCTTCCGCCCGCGCAGGCGGCGGCGATTTTGCCGGAAGGAAGCGCGCTTCGTCTGGTCTACAGCGACACAGCCGCCGGAATTACCGCCGGCTGGCAGTCGTAACGGGAGGTAGCGCATGTCTGTTTCCAAGATCAAGAACCTGATCCTTCTGATTCTCGCGCTGGCAATTATCGGGCTGCTGCCCGCGGTGGTTCCGACGCAGGCGGCAAGAGCCGGCAGCGAAAAAGAGGTCCACGAAAAGCTCGAAGCGCTCTATGAAAGCTACGGACTCAGCCTCGACGCCTCGAGCCTTCCCGCCAGCCAGACGCTCTACAGCATCGAGCTGGAAAACCCCGACGCAAAGCCTGCCGCGCAGGCGCTTCTGGGCGGCAAGGCGGCAGAAGAAGAGGCTCCGGCGCGGATGCTGGCACAGTATTCCGCCGCTGGCGGCACGTTGCAGCTCAGCCGCACGGGGCAGCTCGAGGGGCGCTTCACAGACGCCTCGGCGGCGCACGACCTGACGCGCGCAACCCGGCGGTATCTGCGCTCGATGGACTTTGACATTGCCGAAATTTTTGAGCCGGTGCGCGTATCCGCGGGCGTCTACAGCGTCACGGCGGTGCAGAGCCTCTGCGGCGTGCCGGTGTTTGAAAGTGCGCTTACGTTTACCTACCGCAACAGCGCCCTTTCGCGCGTGGACGGGACGTATTACCCCGCGGGCGAGCTGGTCCGCGTGTCGCAGAGCGCGTGCATTTCCTGCGCAGACGCGCTGGTGGCGCTGCTTTCCAGCCGCGACAGCCTCGGCTGGGTCGGAAGCGAGATTGTCTCATGCGAGCAGGGCTATGTCCACTCCGAGACCGCCTCGAGCGCACTGCGCTTCGTGCCGGTCTGGCGGATTGAAACCGACGCAGGCTCGTTCTACGTCAACGGCGTCACGCGCGAGGTGCGTCAGATCGCGTCGTAGCGTGACGGAACGGGAAAGAAAAATTTTCTTAAAAGTTTCTTAAGAAATTTGTTCCTAAATTGTCATTTTTCCTTTACATTGCCGCGAGCTTGTGGTATTCTTGTTGTTGCCGTGGTTTGCGTGCATGAACAAAACCTTCCCGCGCTTGCACGAATTGGCATCGTAACTTCTGAGTATTCAGGAAATACTCTTTTCAAAGAGGGATTTGAACTTTGATTAAATATATCGTTCAGGGCGGAAGCAGACTGTCCGGTCATGTGAATATCTCGGGCGCGAAAAACGCTGCGGTTGCGATTCTGCCGGCGAGCCTGCTGGTAGACGGCGTATGCCGCATTGAAAACGTGCCGGATATCTCCGATGTGCGGCTGCTTCTTGAAATTTTAAGAAATATGGGCGCGAGCATCCGCCGCTTCGGGCGCAACACGCTGGAAATCGACTGCTCGCACGTCAGAAACGCGACGGCGCCGATCGACCTGGTGCGCCGCATCCGCGCGTCGTACTATCTCATCGGCGCAGAGCTTGGTCGGTTCGGTCACGCGCGCGTGGCAATGCCCGGCGGCTGCAACTTCGGCGTCCGCCCCATCGACCAGCACATCAAGGGCTTTGAGGCAATGGGCGCAAGCGTCGAGCAGCTCGGCGGCTATGTCTGCGCAGACGCGCCCGAAGGTGGGCTGCAGGGCGGACATGTGTACCTTGACATCGTATCGGTCGGCGCGACGATGAACATTCTGCTGGCAGCGGTGCTGTGCAGCGGCATGACGATCATCGAAAACTGCGCCAAGGAGCCGCATATCGTCGATCTGGCAAACTTCCTGAACGCCATGGGCGCGAAGATCTCCGGCGCGGGCACGGATGTGATCAAGATTCGCGGCGTAGAGCGGCTCACCGGCGGCAGCTATACGATCATCCCCGACCAGATTGAAGCCGGCACCTATATGGCGGCGGCAGCCGCAGTCGGCGGCGATGTGACGGTCGACAACGTGATTCCGAAGCATCTCGACTGCATCACTGCGAAGCTGCGCGAAATGGGCGCAAAGGTCACGGAATATGACGATTCCATCCGCGTGGAGGCAGAGCGCCGTCTGCGCCGGTCCAACGTCAAGACCATGCCCTATCCGGGCTTCCCGACCGACATGCAGCCGCAGATTGCCGTGTGCATGGCGCTTGCCGAAGGAACCAGCCTCGTCACCGAGGGCATCTACGATAACCGCTTCCGCTACACGGCGGAACTCAACCGCATGGGCGCGAGCATCCAGGTCGAGAGCAAGACCGCGGTCATCGACGGCGTGACGCAGCTGCATGGCTGCGAGGTCCGGGCGTGCGATCTGCGCGCGGGCGCGGCGATGGTGATTGCCGCTCTCTGCGCCGAGGGTACGACGACGATTGAAGACGCGCACTATATCGAGCGCGGCTACGAAGACATCATCGGTAAATTCGCAGCCATCGGCGGCAAAATCCGCCGCATCGAGACCTTCGAGGGAAGCTCGCAGGACGCAGCCGGTTAAAATCAGAGAACGAACCCCCGCCAGACACCGTCTGGCGGGGGTTTTGCGCGCGTTATAGTGAAAGGGCGGCGGCAAGCAGCGGCTCGTTTTCCGAAAGCAGCTGCGGCAATTGGGACAATTCCAGCGGATTTTCGCCGAGCCCCGCCTCAATGGTAAAGCCCGGGCGGTGAAAGCGCGCCAGGAACCAGTCCTTGTAGCCGGCGTTGCTCGATTCCGGCGGAACGTCCTCGACCTCATAGCCGGACGCAGCGGAGAGCTTCGCGGCAATGGCGGCAGCTTCCGGCGGATCAATTGCCGCGCCGCCGGGGTAAATGACGCGCCCCTGTGTGTGATAGGCAAGCAGAAGGTCCGGGCGCACGCAGGCGGTGTAGGCGGCAAGCGCCGCCGTTTCGCGCTGATCGAGTGGCTTTTCGCCCGGATAGTCTCTGGGGGCAGGGCGGTCAAAGCCTAAAGACGCTTTGATTTGCTTCGCTTTGTCCCAGTTCGCCGGGTAGTTGAGGTTCAGATCGACGCCCCGCAGGTTTGCCTTCCAGCCGGAGGGAAACGGAAGCTGCGGATACGCGGCGGCAAGCTGCGCGGCAGCCTGATACTCCGGGGATGCTTTCGGAATTTCGCCCGCGACGAGGTCCGCGCCGTCCGGGTTCACGAGCGGCACGCAGTAGAGCATCGAGTTGCGGTAGAGCGCGCGGGCACGTATTGCGCCGAAGCAGCCGTCCGCGCCAATGGCGCGGCAGTAGGAAAGCAGCAGCTCCCAGAGAAGCGTCCCCGTGATCGACTCGTTGGCGTGGTGCGTGCCGCTGAGCAGGACCTTGTGACTGCCGCAGCCGAGCTGAACGGCGACGACGGGTCTTCCGCCTGCCGTGCGCGTGAGCGTCTTGACATAGGCAAAGGGCGCAGTGCGCCGCAGCTGCCTGAGATACCGGTTTTGCTGCCCGGAGGTCAGATAGCCGGGCGGCAGCATACAGCACATGAAAATCGCCTCCGTCATAAATTATGGCGGAGGCGATACGTTTAGAACCGTATGGTTTAATTTTTCTCGAAGATTGCCTTTACGGCGCGGTAGGTCATGTAGCAGTCGTATTTGGAGACGACCTCAAACGGCGCGTGCATGGAAAGCACCGGGACGCCTGCGTCCAGCGTGTCGATGTTGCGCTTTGCCATGTATTTTGCGACCGTTCCGCCGCCGCCTGCGTCGGTTTTGCCCAGCTCGCACATCTGCCAGGCAATGTCATGATCGTTCAGCAGCTTGCGGATGCGCCCGACGACCTCGCTCGAAGCGTCCGACGCGCCGGACTTGCCGCCGGCTCCCGTGTACTTGCAAAGGCCGACGCCGTAGTTTAAATACGCGGCGTTCTTGCGCTCGAAAACCTCGGGGAAGCCAGGGTCAAACGCGGCGCACACATCGGCGGACAGGCAGAAGGAATTTGCCAGGCACGTGCGAAGATCGGTTCCCTGCGCCTTGCACAGGCACTCCATAAAGTACTCGAACGCCTCGCCCTGCATGCCGGACACGCCCTCGGAGCCGATTTCTTCCTTGTCGGCGAAAATGCACACGGCGGTCTTTCTGGGGCTTTTCGCGTCAAAAATCGCGGCAAGCTCTGCATAGGCGCAGACCCTGTCGTCGTGCCCGTAAGCGCCGATCATGCTGCGGTCCAGACCGATGTCGCGCGCGTTTGCGGCGGGAACGGCTTCCAGCTCGGCGGAAATGAAGTCTTCCTCGACGATGCCGTATTTTTCGTTCAGAAGCCGCAGCACGGAAAGCTTCACGCGGTCCTTGCCGTCGTCGTCCGATTCCGGGCGGCTGCCCATCAAAATGTTCAGGCTCTCGGACGGAATCGCCTCGTTGAGAGGCTTTTTGCCCTGCTCGCGTCCCAGATGGGGCAGAAGGTCCGTGATGACAAGCTGCGGGTCGGAAGGGTCATTGCCGATGGTGACATAGACCTCGCTTCCGTCGCGGCGGACGATTTTGCCGTGCAGCTCCAGCGGCACCGTCACCCACTGGTACTTGCGGATGCCGCCGTAATGGTGGGTCTTGAGATAAGCAAGCTCGGCGTCTTCATAGAGGGGATTCGGCTTGATGTCGAGCCGGGGCGCGTCGGTGTGCGCCGCGCCGATGTTCGCGCCGTGCGACAGATCCTCCTCGCCGATGACGGCAAGCATGATTGCCTTGCCGCGGTTGTTCCAGTAGAGCTTGTCGCCGGCCTTGACGGGCATGCCGGGGCGGTATGCGACAAAGCCTCTTGCCTCCGCTTCCCGGATGGCGGTGAAGACGCACTCGCGCTCGGTTTTGGAGCGGTCGAGGAAGGACTTGTACGCCTCGCAGTAGGCGTTCAGCTCCTGTTCCTCCGCCTGCGTCAAGCGGTCATAGCCGTTTTTCGGCTGATAGAGAAGGGCGTCTCTCTGTTCTTTGGTCATGGGGTTTCCTCCTTTGTGATTTCGTTCAGGAGGCGGCGGGATGCGTCCCGGAACGCCTCGAGGGATGTATCGTTTGTCAGGACGACCTGACAGCCTGTACGGTAAAATTCATCCGGCTTCTGCGCGTCGATTCTTGCCCGCGCCGCCTGCTCGGAAAGATGGTCGCGCGCCATGATGCGCGCCAGGCGCACCGGCCTGGGAGCGAGAATGCCGACCGTCACGTCGCAAATTCTCCCCATGCCGGACTCCAAAAGATTGATGGCATCGATGGCAAAGAGCGGCTTTCCATCTTTTTGTGCCTGCGCGCGCAGCGTTTGGACTGCGTTTCCGACGTGGAAAAAGACAATCTCGTTGAGCGTATCAAGCGCCTGCCTGTTCGAGAATACCCGCGCGGCAAGCGATTTCCGGTCGAGCGAGCCGTCCGGCAAAAACACATCGCCGAACGCTTCTCGCAGCGCGGCTTTCAATGCCGGGTCGGTTTTCAGAAGCTCGTAATACAGCGCGTCGCAGTCGACAATCACGCCGCCGCGCGCGGAAATTTCCTGTAAAAACGTTGTCTTGCCGCAGCCGGTGGGTCCGGTGATGCCGATCGTTTTCATGCTACACCTCGACGACATGGAAGCCTGCCGCCTTCTTGAGCCGGTTTCCGATGGCAAGTCCGAGTCCCGCCGCATCCGGGCACTGGGCGTAAATTTCCGTGACTGCTTCGTGGTCAAACTCGCGCAGCGCGTCAAATACCCGGCGCGCCTGCTCCGCCTTATCGCCGACCGGACCGAGGTCGTGGATGATATGCCCCGGGAACAGCCCTGTGAACTCGGAAAAGCAGATCACACCCGCAGTTTCCGGCAGGTGATCTTTGATGTACTGCGCGCTTTTTACGGGGTCTCCCGTGAAGACGGTGACGGGCGCTTTGGGCGCGTAGTGGCGGTATTTCATGCCGGGCGCTTTGGGCTTTTCGCCGTCTTTGAGCAGGCTCACGACCGCTTTATCGACCGCGACCTCGCCCAGAACCTCCTGCAGAGCTTCGAGCGGCAGTCCGCCCGGACGAAGAAGCCGCGGCGGCTGGCACGTGAGATCGATGATCGTCGACTCCACGCCCACGCGGCAGGGTCCGCCGTCAAAAATGGCGTCGATTTTGCCGTCCATGTCCTCGCGCATATCGCCGGCGCACGTGGGGCTGGGGCGGCCGGAGGTGTTGCCGGAGGGCGCTGCGATGGGGACGTCTGCCTCCCGGATGACGGCAAGCGTCACCGGATGGTCCGGGCAGCGGACGCCGACGGTCTCGAGTCCGCCGGTTGTGCGCAGCGGGACAATTTTCTTTCGCGGCAGAATCATGGTCAGAGGTCCGGGCCAGAAGCGCGCTGCCAGCCGGTACGCCGCGTCCGGCACGTCTTCACAGTAGCGCGCCAGCCACGAAGCGTCCGGAATGTGGATGATCAGGGGGTTGTCCTGCGGGCGGCCCTTCGCCTGGAAGATATGAAGCACCGCCTCCTCGTCCAGCGCGTTTGCGCCCAGCCCGTAGACCGTCTCGGTCGGAATGCCGAGAAGACCGCCGCGCGTGATAATGTCTGCCGCCTGCCGGACGGTTTGCGGCGTCAGCGCGTCAAAATAAATCGTGTTCATGAAATTCCTTCTTTTTGGAAAATTATGCTTCGTCCTGACTCGATTGGAGCTTTTCCGCCTGATCGGCGGTGACGAGCGCGTCAATCAGCTCGTCGAGATTGCCGTCCATGATCGCGTCGATCTTATAGAGCGTCAGCCCGATGCGGTGATCGGTCACGCGCCCCTGCGGGAAATTGTAGGTGCGGATGCGCTCGTTGCGCATACCGGTGCCGACCTGGCTGCGTCGTTCGCTGGTGACGGCGGAGTTGATGCGCGCCTGCTCGATCTCATACAGCTTGGAGGCGAGCATCTGCATGCACTTTTCGCGGTTCTGGACCTGCGAGCGTTCCTCCTGGCAGGAAACGACAATCCCGGACGGCTTGTGAATCAGCCGGACCGCGGAGGACGTTTTGTTGATGTGCTGCCCGCCTGCGCCAGACGACCGGAATACCTGCATTTCAATGTCCTCGGGGCGGATATCGACCTCCGCTTCCTCCATCTCAGGCAAAACCGCGACGGTCGCGGTCGAGGTGTGGACTCTGCCGCCGGACTCGGTTTCCGGCACGCGCTGCACGCGGTGGACGCCGGACTCGAACTTCAGCCGCGAGTACGCCCCGTCGCCGTCAATTTCAAAGTCCGCTTCCTTCACGCCGCCGAGCTCTGTCTCGTTGTAGTTCAGCAGCGTCACCTTCCAGCCCTTCGACTGCGCGTACATGGTATACATCCGGTACAGGCTGTGGGCAAACAGCGCGCTCTCCTCGCCGCCGACGCCGCCGCGGATTTCCACAATGACGCTCTTGTCGTCGTTCGGGTCGCGCGGCAGCAGCAGAATTTTCAGCTCCTGCTCGAGCGCATCCAGCTTTTTCTTGCAGGCGGTGTATTCCTCCTGACAAAGCTCCTTGAGCTCTGCGTCCAGTCCGCCTGCGTCCAGCATTTCGCGCAGACCCTGCGCCTCCTGCTCTGTTTTGCGGTAGCTGCGGTAGGCGCTCACAATCGGCTCGAGCTTTTTCTGCTCGCGCAGGAGCTTCGATGCGGCTTTTGGGTCTGCGTAAAAGTCCGGCTGCCCGGCGCGCTCCGCCATTTCAAGATATCGTTCTTCAACCAGTCGTAATTTTTCCAGCATAGAGTCCTCACATACGCCCGTTCTGTCTGCGGGCAAAGTTTTACAACTACATCATACTCCATTTTCGCCCTGCCGTCAAATATCCGCGCCCGTTTTGCGCATACTACTGCGCGAGGATGTGATGGCTGTGAAACGAATCGCGGCGCTGGGACTGGCAATGGCGCTGTTATTTTTCTGCGCGAGTGCCGCGCAGGCGGGAAACACGCGCGAGACAACCGGCTATATCGCCCTGACGTTCGACGATGGTCCCTCGGGCGAAATCACCCGGCAGCTGCTCGACGGGCTCGCGCAGCGGGATGTCCGCGCGACGTTCTTCCTCTGCGGCTACCGGATTGCGCAGTACCCCGCGCTTGCGCAGCGCATGGCAGAAGACGGGCACGAGTTGGGGCTTCACTCCGACCGGCACGATTATATGCAGCACATGACAAAGCAGGAGGCGCTGGAAGATCTGACCGAGTGCATGGGAAAGCTCACCGAGGCGGCCGGCGTGACGGCAAGGCTGTTTCGCCCGCCGGGAGGGCTTTATTCGCAGGATCTTCTGGAGGCGTCAAAGGAGCTGGGACTGCCGGTTATTTTCTGGTCCGTGGACCCGCACGACTGGGACAAAAATCAAGCCGAGCAGGTGCTGCCCTATCTTCTTTCCCACACACAGGCGGGCGATATCGTCCTGATGCACGATCTGACAGAACACTCCGTTTCGTGCGCGCTTTCCTTCATCGACACAATGCGCGCGCGGGGCTTTGAGTTCTGCACGGTTTCCGAGCTTGCCGACCTTTCCGGCGCGAGCCTTTCTCCCGGCGTATATTATAGCCGTTTCCCGCATTGACGAACGG
>CALERM010000060.1 GCA_937907715.1 uncultured Clostridia bacterium | reverse complement strand
TCACGCGCGATGTTTCGGGCGAGGGCGTGCAGCAGGCGCTGCTGAAAATTCTCGAAGGCACCGTGGCAAACGTTCCGCCCCAGGGCGGGCGCAAGCATCCGCAGCAGGAATTTATCCAGATCGACACAACGAACATCCTGTTCATCTGCGGCGGCGCGTTCGACGGACTCGACAAGATCATCGAACGCCGCACCGACAAATCGTCGCTCGGCTTCGGCAGCGAAATCCGCAGCAGGAACAAGCGCGACGTGGGTAAGCTCTTCGAGCTGGTCCAGCCGCACGATCTTCTGAAATTCGGCATCATCCCCGAGCTGGTCGGTCGTCTGCCCGTCATTACCTCTCTGCAGAGCCTCAAGAAAGAAGACCTTGTGCGGATTCTGACGGAGCCGAAGAACGCGCTTTGCAAGCAGTATCACAAGCTGCTGGAATACGATCAGGTTTCCCTGAGCTTCGAGCAGGGCGCGCTGGAGGCAATTGCCGAAAAGGCAATCGAGCGCCAGATCGGCGCGCGCGGGCTTCGCGCCATCATGGAGTCCATCATGACGGATATCATGTTCAAAATTCCGTCCGACCCCACCATCCAGAGCGTTCTCATTACAGAAGACTGCGTGAGAAACGGCACCGAGCCGCAGGTGACGCGCGATGCCAGCCATCCGCGCCAGCCGATCAAGAACGCAGGCGTGACGCTGTAATTTTACATGCAAAAATCGTCCGCCTCCGGGCGGACAGGTGCGAGACGTGCAGCTCGCCGGAAGGGGGATGCGGTTCGCTTCCCTCTTTTTGCTTTCATCTGCACAAAGGCAGCACCGCACAATTGCGCCTTCGCGCTTCGACGGATCTTTTTTCCAATTCTGCGGTTTGAAAAGTTCGAAATATGTCGCAGCCGTTGGCGTCGAAGACACCTTACGGATGCGGGCATACCCCTTGCGGGCACATACAGTATTCCGTCACTTCTCAAACCTTGCCTTGGTGAAAAATCTCTCGTCAAATCTGCTTGCCGAATTGTACGGTGCTGCCTAAACCCCTCCCGGAAAGGAGCGTAACTACATGAGTGAATACAAACCGCTTACCTGCCTGCCGGTGCTGCCGCTGCGGGGACTTGTGATATTCCCGGGCATCGTGACGCATTTTGACGTCGGCCGGCTCAAATCCGCCAAATCGGTGGAGGAGGCAATGCGCGCAGACCAGCGCATTTTCCTGACCGCGCAAAAGGATCTGAGCGTGGACGACCCGAAAAAGAACGATCTCTACGCCGTCGGCACCGTCGCCATCGTCAAGCAGATTCTGCGTATGCCGGGCGATAATATGCGCATTCTGGTCGAGGGCAAATTCCGCGCCGAGCTGGTCGACTGCATCCAGTCAGAGCCGTATCTGTTCGCGCGTGTCGAGGAAATCGAGGAGCCGGCATATAATGCCTCGCTTCCGCGCGTGCAGGCGCTGCTGCGGCAGGCGCACGGGGCGTATGAGCAGTTTGTCGAGCTGGCGGCGAAAAATTTGCAGGACGGGCTTTTGCAGGTTCTCTCGTCAGAGGACCCCGGCTTCGTCGCCGATTTCATCGCGCAGAACAGCTCGATTGTCTATCAGGACAAGCAGAAGATCCTCGAACAGCCCCACCCCGTCAAGCGGCTGGAGCTGACGGTAAAGCTGCTTGCAAAGGAGCTGGAGATTTTACAGCTGGAAAATGAAATCTCCGAGAAGGTCCAGCAGAACGTCAACAAGGGGCAGCGCGACTACTATCTGCGCGAGCAGATGCACGTGATCCGCGAGGAGCTGGGCGAGGAGGACGACGAGACCGATTCCGAAGGCTATCAGGAGAAAATCCGCGCCCTGAAGCTTCCCGAGGAGACCGAAACGAAGCTTCTGAAAGAAGCGCGCCGTCTCGGCAAGCAGCTGCAGAATTCCGCTGAGGCGGCAGTCATCCGGAACTATCTGGATCTGGTGCTGGAGCTTCCGTGGAACACGCGGACGAAAGATCGCCTGGACGTGAAGGCGGCGGAGAAAATCCTCGACGAAGACCACTTCGGTCTTGAGCCGGTCAAAAAGCGGATTTTGGAGACGCTCGCCGTGCGGCAGCTTGCCCCCGAGCTTCCGGGACAGATTCTCTGTCTGGTCGGTCCTCCGGGCGTCGGCAAAACGTCGATTGCAATTTCTATTGCGCGGGCGCTGAACCGCAAGCTCGCGCGCATCTCGCTCGGCGGCGTCCACGACGAGGCGGAAATCCGCGGACACCGCAAAACCTACATCGGCGCCATGCCCGGCAGAATCATGACCGGCATCTCGCAGGCGAAGAGCAGGAACGCGCTTCTGCTGCTCGACGAAATTGACAAGCTCGGCAGCGACTACAAGGGCGATCCCTCGTCCGCGCTGCTTGAGGTCCTCGATTCGGCGCAGAATTCCAGCTTCCGCGACCACTATATCGAAGTGCCGTTTGACCTGAGCGAGTGCATGTTCATCACGACCGCCAACACCACCGACACCATTCCCAGAGCGCTGCTTGACCGCATGGAGGTCATTGAGCTGGGGTCGTATACAGACGAAGAAAAGCTGCAGATTGCCAAGCGCCATCTGCTTCCCAAGCAGCTTACCAAGCACGGCATCGCGAAATCGCGCGTCCGGCTCACAGACGACGCCATCCGTGAAATCATCGCCTGCTACACCAGAGAGTCCGGCGTGCGCACGCTCGAACGGGAGCTTGCCGCCGTGTGCCGCAAGTGCGCCATGCGCTTTGTCGAGGAGAATCCCCCGAAGCGTCTGACCATTACGGGCAGCAGCCTTGAAAAATTTCTCGGTCCGCGCCGCTTCCTGCCCGATGAAATGCCGCAGACAGATCAGGTAGGTCTTGTTACAGGTCTTGCCTGGACAAGCGTCGGCGGCACAACGCTGGAGGTTGAGGTAAACGTCGTTGAAGGCACCGGAAAGCTCGAGCTGACCGGAAACCTCGGAAATGTAATGAAGGAATCCGTCTTCGCCGCTATGAGCTATATCCGCTCGCGGACGAACGAGCTGGGGCTGGACCCGGATTTCTATAAGACGAAGGACATTCACGTCCACTTCCCCGAGGGCGCAGTGCCCAAGGACGGTCCGTCGGCAGGCATTACGATCTGCACCGCGATTGTCTCGGCGCTGACCGGGCGCCCGGTGCGGCGCGATATCGCGATGACGGGTGAAATTTCGATTCGCGGCAGAGTGCTTGCCATTGGCGGGCTCAAGGAAAAGACGATGGCAGCTCTGCGCCACGGCGTAAAGACCGTTATCATCCCCGCCGCCAATGAAAAGGACCTCGCAGAGATCGACCAGACGGTCCGAAACAGTCTGCAATTCATCACCGCGCATCATGTCGACAGTGTGCTTGCCGCTGCGCTCGCACCCGCAGAAAAGCCGGCCGCTTCCATCGACGCGCAGCCGCAGCTGCCCGCCATGCCGGTGCCGCAGACGAAGTCCCGCCGCAAGCCGGGGCTTCGGCAGTAAGGAGGGCGTATGAATCTTCATAATGCGGAATTTATCCGCTCGGTGACCTCCGTCGCCGACTGCCCGAAGGATGGTCTGGTGCAGATTGCGTTCGCCGGCAAGTCGAACGTCGGAAAATCGTCGGTCATCAACAAGCTTCTACTGCGCAAAAACTTTGCGCGTGTCGGTCAGGCGCCCGGCAAAACCACACACATCAACTTTTTCTGCATCGACAAAAAGCTCTACCTTGTGGACCTGCCAGGCTATGGCTACGCGAAGGTCTCCGTGCAGGAAAAAGAGCGCTGGGGCAAGCTCATGGAGGCGTATTTCCGCGCCGAAGGGACGCTGGACTACGGCGTTATGATTGTAGACGCCCGCCACAAGCCGACGGCAAACGATGTGACGATGGCAGACTTTTTCCTGCAATCGGGAAAGCCCTT
>CALERM010000059.1 GCA_937907715.1 uncultured Clostridia bacterium | reverse complement strand
GTTGCCACATAGTTGAGCATGATGGAGATGATCATTTCGTTCTGCCCGCGCGTGATCTTGAGAACGCCCGGAATCATGCCCCAGATGCCGCCGGCAAGCGCGCCCGCGACAAGCGCCAGAACGATGCCCGCAAAGCCGGTCAGACCCGTGAAGTAGCAGGTGAGAAACGCTGCCATCGAGCCCATCAGGAACTGACCCTCGCCGCCGAGGTTAAACACGCCGCATTTGTACGCGAAGCACGCACAGAGGGCAGTGAACATGAGAGGCGTCGCCTTGGTCAGCGTCGTGCCGATACCGGCTTTCGAGCCGAACGCGCCCTGGAACAGGAATTTGACTGCCTCAAACGGGTCTGCGCCCAGCGCCGCCATGATGATGCCGCCAATGAAGAACGCAAGCAGAATCGACAGCAGCGGCACAAGAAACGCGCCGAACGCCTTTTTCAGTTTTTCCATACTGCGTCCTCCTCTCACTTGCCGGTCATGGCAAGGCTGATTTCTTCCACCGGCGGGTTCTTGCCGGAAAATTCGCCCATAATCCTGCCTTCGAAGCAGACGACGATGCGGTCGGACATTTCGAGAATCTCGTCGAAGTCCGCGCTGATCAGCAAAATGCCCACGCCCCGGGCGCGCGCGCCGATCATCTGTTCATGGACGAAGCTCGTTGCGCCAATATCCAGACCTCTCGTCGGGTGCGCCATGACGAGCAGCGCCGGATCGTTTTCCAGCTCGCGCGCGAGAATGACCTTCTGCTGGTTGCCGCCGGACAGCGAGCGCACGCTCTGTGAGACGGACGTGCAGCGCACGTCGTATTTTTCTGCCATCTGTCTGGCGTAGTCGTTGATTGCACGCTTTTTGAGCAGAAGACCGCGGCCTTTGCTGAAGCGCGCGTCGTCTGCGTCCTTGAGAACCAGATTTTCCGCGATCGACATGTCGCCGATCAGACCCTGCAAATTCCGGTCCTCCGGCACGTGGCACACGCCGCGTTCGATAAAGCCATTGGGATCGAAGACCGCGACGCGCTTTCCCTTGAGATGGACCTCACCTGCGTCCGGCGCGAGAACGCCGGTGATGAGCTGCGCCAGCTGTGTCTGCCCATTGCCGTCGACGCCCGCGACGCCGACAATTTCACCTGCGTGGATTTTGAGCGACAGATCGTTCAAGCCGCTGTGCTTCGAGGCTTTGTTGTAGTCTACATGGGTAAGCTCTGCGACGACCTCCGCGCCGCTGGCGTCGATCTTTTCATACTGCGACTCGCTCAGCTCCTTGCCGATCATCATGTTGGCAAGCTTCTGCCCATCGGTGTCCGCCCGGTTTACGGTGCCGACGACCTTTCCGAGGCGCAGGATGGTAATGCGGTCGGAGATGCGCAGCACCTCGCGCATTTTGTGGCTGATGAAGATGATGGATTTTCCTTCGCCGATGAGCTTGTGCATGATGGCAAACAAACCCTCCACCTCAATATCGGTCAGCGCTGCCGACGGCTCGTCGAGAATCAGCAGTTCCGCGCCGTGATACAGCGCTTTGAGAATTTCGGTTCTCTGCTGCTCGCCGACGGAGATTTCCGTAATCAGCTTGTCGAGCTGCACGTCCAGCCCGTATTTTTCGGACAATGCTTCAATTTCCTTCCGGCGCGCGGCACGGTCGATGAAGACGCCCTTCGCGTGCTTGTCGCCGAGGATGATATTGTCGAAGACCGTCATTGCCTCGACCAGCATGAAGTGCTGATGCACCATGCCGATGCCGAGCTTGACCGCCTGACTGGGGGAGTCGATGCGGACCTCCTGACCGTTCAGAAAGATTTTTCCTTCTGTCGGCTGGTACAGACCGATCAGGATGTTCATGAGCGTCGATTTGCCTGCGCCGTTTTCGCCGAGCAGGGTATGCACCTCGCCCTTTGCTACGGAAAAATTGACGTCATGATTGGCATAAAAATTGCCGAAGCGTTTGCTGATATGCTCCATACGAAGCAGCTCTTCCAATCGTCCCACTCTCCTTTTGCTGAAGTATGCCCGCGCTCATCGGAAGCGGCAAGCCGGTGAGATGCGCCGCCGGGTTTTATCACTCTTACTATACACGATAACCTGATATTTTTCAAAATATTTTTTGCTCAGGCTATATCTTTTTTTACATGGGGCACGGCGCGGGGCGGACGGCTCAGAACAGGTCCAACGTATTGTCCAGATACAGCGCCTCGCGCACGTGCAGATGATACTCCGGCTTTGTCAGATAATGGAGCAGAAACTCCAGTAAAAGCGCGGTTCCAAGTCCGCGTCCTTCGATTTTGAACTGCGAAAAGCCCATGGGAAGATACATGTTCTGAATATCATGCACGCCGATGAAGCCGGGACCTTCCATCGCGCGGGAAAAGCGGTAGCCGTTTACCGCATCCGGGGCGGTGCAGCGATGCTCCGGACCGGGTTCTCCGAGATTTTTCCGGCTGACGGCTTCATAGCAGGCGCGCCGCTCCGTACAGCCGGACCAGCAGCCCTCGTTGCAGAGAAATTCCGTCTTGCTTTTCAGCGCCTGCGGCAGCGCTTGCAGCTGCGCAAACGACCGGTTCAGCCGGAAATCCGGCACGACATAGGAAAAGTCGTCCCGTTCCAGCTCCTGCCGCAGCTGCGAAAACCGGGTCAGCACCTTCGTTGTCGACGAGACGAAATAGAGCCGGGGGTAATGCTTTTGGAGATAGTTCAGCAGCAGCTCGGAGTGGACAATCACGCCGTTCTGCGGTCCGTCAGAATCAGAAAACGCGCGGCAAAGCGCGTTGCATGGACGGTCATTCAGATGCTCAGAGCGCAGAAGGCAATTGCTGAACGTCAGCCGGGCGGAGATGCCGAAATCCTGCGTCAGCGTCAGAACCTCCTGCGCGCCCGCGCTGCCGGAGCCGACGCGCCCGCCGCCCCAGATACGGCCTTCCGGTGCGCCGTAGATCGAGGCAATCTCGCACCAGTCATAAAAAAATTCCCGGTGCGCCCGGTAAAGCGGCAGAAATACGCGGTAGAACTCATAGAATTCAAATAAGCCCGGCAGATGAAAGTGCGCAGTCAATTCGCTCATAGGTTTCCATACTCCTATCCCATATCTGCCGCGGCATGTCCCTGCGGCAGTTTTCAGATGCATTCTAGTTTAATGCAGAGATACGGCGCAAGTCAAGGCGGATTCCCGCATGCGGCGATACCTGCGCGTCAAGACCAAAATTGCCGGAGCCTGCACGGCTTTTGCAGCAATTGACTTCCGGCGCCTTCGCGTTTATAATTCAAACAGAAGAAAACTGCGGAAGGAGCATCCCGAATGATGAACATCGAACGCAAACCCTTTGGAAAGACGGCGCGCGGCGAGGCTGTGACGCTTTTTGAAATCCGGACGCCGGAGCTGACCGCGCGGGTACTGGACTACGGCGCGACGGTGCAGGCGCTGCTGGTGCCGGACAAAAACGGAAAGCCGGTTGACGTCGTCCTCGGGCACGACACGATCGAGGGCTACGAAACGCACGACGGCTATCTCGGCGCGTGCGTGGGGCGTGTTGCAAACCGGCTGGGGGACGCACAGTTTACACTGAACGGCAAGACGTATACCCTTGCGAAGAACGACGGCAAGAACCATCTGCACGGAGGTCTGCGCGGCTTTGATAAATATATCTGGGACGCAGAGGTTCTGGAAGACGGCGTGAAATTCTCCCGCGTCTCGCCGGACGGCGAAGAGGGCTATCCCGGCACGCTGCGCGTGAGCGTAAGCTACTGCGTGGCAAACGGCGCGCTGACCATCACCTATGATGCCGTGAGTGATCAGGACACGCTCTGCAATCTCACGAACCACAGCTATTTTAACCTGAACGGCGGCGGCACGGCGCTTACGCATATGCTGCAGATCTATGCCGACCGCTTCACCGAAAACAGCGACCAGTGTATGCCGACGGGTAACATCCTGCCGGTTGACGGGACACCGTTTGACTTCCGCGTGCCGAAACCGGTCGGGCGCGATATCGGGCAGGACGACGTGCAGCTTCGCAACTGCGGCGGCTACGACCATAATTTCTGTCTGGCAGATACCGGGGCGCTTTTGCCGGCAGCGGTTCTTTCCAGCGCGGAAAGCGGCATTACGATGCGCGTTTCGACAACCATGCCAGGCGTGCAGCTCTATGCGGCAAACTTCCTCGGACCCTGGACGGGCAAGGGCGGCGCGATGTATGAAAAGCGCGACGCGGTGTGTCTTGAGACGCAGTTCTATCCGAACGCGATGCAGTGTGAGGCGTTCCGCAAGCCGGTTCTCAAAGCGGGCGAGCGATACCATCAGGTTACGGTTTACGCTTTCTTCAACAAATAAAACAAAACGAACGAGAACATCGCCGCAGTACAGTCAAACGTACTGCGGCGATGGTTATATACGGAAAAACTTGTCGAAGACAACGTCGGGGGCAGAGAGCGTGCCGACATTCGGGCCTGACTGGACGGATAGATTCGGATGCTGTCCGTGCTGCTGAAAAGCGCTTTGACGGAAATTTCCTGCCGCCTGCCGTCAAAGCGGATGATGGTATGACCGACCTCGCCGGTAAAATACCGGGAGTTTCCGACCAGCTCGCCGTCCGACACAATGGCGGCGTTCTGAACGGTTTTTGCCGCCAAAACGCCGGAATCTGTTTCCAATACCACCGCACTGGTCGAGGTGGTTCCCAAATCCAGACCGAGCGCTTTCATGTGCGCGCTCCTGCCTGCATTGCAGCAAGCACCGCCTGTTTTTCGGGGATGCTCGGGATGCCGCCCGAATGTTCGGTGGAAAGACTTGCCGCCGTCAGGGCGTAGCTTCCGATGAAGAAAAGGTCCTCCTGCGTCAGATCTTCCGGCGCTTTCCCGAGCTCCAGAAGCCTTGCTACGGCGCTGCCGCCGAAGATATCGCCTGCGCCGGTGGTGTCGACCGGATGGACGACGGGGGCAGGCGCGCGGAAGAGCGCATGCTTCGTTTTTAACAGACAGCCATCCGGTCCGAGCGTGACCATCGCGAGCTTTACGTCAAATTCCTCCAATAGCCGCTGCGCGCCTTCCTCGGGCGAGCAGCTCCAGAGAAACGCGACCTCGTTGTCGCTGATTTTGACGACGTCGGACTGCGCAAGACTCCAGAGCATCTGCTCCTTTGCCGCAGCCCGGGTTTTCCAGAGCGGCTCGCGCAGATTGGGGTCGCAGGTGATGAGTTTCCCCTTCGACTTTGCGTAGGCGACTGCCTGCTGTGTGGCGGTGCGCGCCGGCTCGTCGGTGAGGCTGAGCGTTCCGAAGTGGAACACACGCCCCTCGTCGATCAGGTGCAGGTTCACCTCGTCCCAGCGAAGCTGTGTGTCTGCACCGGGCTTGCGCGCGAAGGAGAACGAGCGGTCTCCGGTTTCGTCGAAGGTGACGAAGGCGAGGGTTGTAAAGACCTCCGGGTCTTCGACAATGCCCTTTGTTTCGATTCCGGCATGCTGCATCGTCCGGCGCAGCATTCTGCCGAATGTGTCCGCACCGACCTTGCCGAGAAATGCGGTCTTGCATCCGTAGACGCCCAGCGCGGCGAGAAAATTGCCGGGCGCGCCGCCGGGGTTTGCCGCCATGGTGGGGTAGCCATTCGCATCTGCGGATTTGGCGGCGAAGTCAATGAGAAGCTCGCCCAGAGCAACAACGTCGATCATATGTCTTGTCCCTTCCTGCTGTGGTTACTTTGCCGCGGGGTATTCGTTGCACAAAAGCCGGTACGGCGGCTCGTCCTCTTCAATCGCCGGGAAGCGGCCCATGGGCGGATTGAAGCGGTTGTCGGTGTTGTCGTCGTTGCACTGGCTGACCTCTCCGAGCAGTACGTCGCCCGTGCCGGGCTCAACGGTAAAATCATGATACAGACCCTGATAGACATAGATGCTCTCACCCGGCGCCAGACGAATCTGCGTTCCGGCAGGCACGGTGCAGGATTTGCCGTCGGTGTGGACGACGACGTCGGATTCATAGTCGATGGACTCGTCCTCTTTGGAGTTATACACGCGGATCAGCACATTGCCGCCGCCGCGGTTGATGATGTCCTCGGTCTTGAACCAGTGGAAGTGATTGGGGGAGTACTGCCCCTCTTTCAGAAACAGGAGCTTTTCCGCATAGACCTTGGGGTACTTGTCCGCATGCTTGCGGTTTCCGTTGCGGATGGTGATGAGCGAGAAACCCAGCTTGTCGAAGTTTCCCCGACCGTAGTCGGTGATGTCCCAGCCGAGCATGCACTCGCGGACCTCGTCATATTCATGTCCCTTGCTCTGCCATTCGTCGGGGGTAAAATGACAGAACGGCGGCAGATAGCAGTGATATTTTTTGCACATCGCTTCCAGCTCGCGAAGAGCCTTGTTGATTTCAGAACGCTTCATGGGAAATCTCCTTTTCGGAATGGGATTTGCGGCTTCACTGTAGCATATGTCAAAATAATTGTCAAACGATTTGCAAAATAGAGCCTGAGATCCCCGAAATAATTAAAAAGCCCCGTTTATCGGACGGAATAAAATGTCCGATAAACGGGGCAATTTATAATTTCTGGATGCTACAGGCTGAAGTCCTGCGTCTCAAATTTCTGGAACTCCTTCGGCTTTGCGCGTCCGGGAACGCGCTTCAAAGGATCGTACCGGAAGCGACGGCAGTGATGCTCGCAGGGGACGACGCCATAATGCTGGCAGATCATGCGCGCGTCGTCAATGCGCCCCGCAAACTGACAGTAGGTACAGTACCGGTCGATTTTTTTTCGAAACAGCAATTGCATCGCCGCCTTTCCTTTTCTTGCGCAATCGCTATTATACACGATTGCGGCGCAAATTGCTAGCCGCCATTTTTCGGAAAATCGGACACGCAAGGACGCCAAGCACCAGTTCCGTCAAAGCAAAGCCCGCGCCTGTGCCGCAAGCCGCAAACGCCGCACTCGATGCCAGCTGCGCTTCAAAAAGCAGGTAGACAGGGATGCTGAGAAGACCGGCGGTCAAAGCGTGCAGCAGCTTCGGCAGGAAAACCGGAAGGCTGCCCAGTCCTGCGGGCGTGAGCACGGCTTTTGTCTGCGCGTGGACGCTGAGTCCTCCGAATGCAAGCAGCATCGATGCAAGCGTAAATTTGACGCGCTGCGTGAGCGCAAGCTCTGCCAGCGCGCCCGCGCCGCCGGATAGCTCCAGAATGCCCGCTGCCGCTGTCAGCGCCCACGGCGGAAGAAATACCTGCAGCGCGCTTTGCACCAGCGCGGTCAGTACGCCGAACAGCAGCACGAACATGCACACCTCAAGCGCCGTCTGCCCGGCTTTTTTGACGCTGGCGGTAAGGGCGGCGGAATAGGAGGGCGGAGATTCCTGCGCGGCAGCTGCATTTTCAGAGGGAAGAACGACTGCTTTTTTGCGCGGGAGAATGCCCAGCAGCAGTGCGGACGTGCAATGGACAAGGTATAAAAGCAGCCCGGCAAGCCTGCTTCCGAACACTGCCGGTCCCACGACGCCGAAGATAAACGCCGGACCGCAGTTGTTGCAGAACAGAAGAAGCCTCCCGGCGGTTTTTTTGTCGATGCTTCCGGCTGCATACAGCGCGGCGATGGTCTGCGCGCCGGAGGGGTATCCGCCCGTAAGCCCGACCACAAGCGCCGCCGCGCCGGACCCCGGCACGCCGAACACCGGCTGCATGATGCCGGACAGCGCCCGCTCGAGAGGCTGCGTCAGATGCAGCGCGCAGAATAGATTCGCGCACACAAAAAACGGGAACAGCGACGGCACAATCACCTTTGCACAAAGAGAAAGCGCCCCGGTCGCTGCCCGGCTTGCATCCTCGGGGCGTACAATCAGCCACACATAGCACGCGCCGATGGCGAGCGCCTGCAAAAACCGCGCGCGGGTTTCCCCAAAATTCTGCTTCACTCCAATCACCTCACGGAACAATCTATGTCTGTCCTGCAAGATTTCAGTACCGGAGCATAGACTTGCAGAGAAAAGGGGTGGAGGGCTTGAAAACAGCAAGACAGCTTCTGACAAAGGCGGCGAAGCTTTTTGATCTGCCGCTGGATATCGCGGTGAATCTGCCGCACATCGAACTGTTCGGCTTTGAGATGTGCAGCCTCGACTGCCATCGGGCAATTATTGCCTATGAGCCGGAGAAAATCGTCATTGCGGTGAACACGGGAGAGGTGACCATCGAGGGAAGCGGACTCGAGCTGCGGCACATGCATCGCGACCGGCTGACCGTGACCGGAACGATCGAGGCATTGAGCTTTACGGGGGCGTCATGTGGCGGCTGATCTGGTTTTTGCAGGGCTATGTGATTGCGGAAATCCGCGGGGCAAGCCCGGAGTGGTCGCTGGAAAAGCTGACCGGTGCGCGTGTGGCATTTTTGAAGCCGCAGCGGACGGATGATTTTACCATTCGCCTTTTGCTGCTGCAAAAGGATCTTCCGAAGGCGCGGACGGCGGCGCAGCGCGCGATGTGCGAGCTGTGCGTGCTGCAGGAGCACGGCTTCCGGCGGGTGTTCGGCGGTCTGTGGCAGCGAAGGGGCTTTGCATTGCTGCTGCTTCTGGCGATGGCGGGTGCGTTCGTGATTCCGAAGTTCGTGTTTTTCTATGAGGTCGTCGGAAACGAGACCGTGCCGGAGGCGCAGATTCTGCGGGAGCTTCAGGCGCTGGGAGTTGGCTTCGGCACCTATGGCCCGAGCATTCACCCGCAGGAGCTGAAAAACAAAATGCTGCTGCAAATTCCAAAGCTGCAGTGGCTGACGGTCCAGCAGAGCGGTATGCGTGCGCGTGTGATCGTCCGGGAGCGCCCGGAGGCAATCGAGGTTGAAGAGCGGCGCGCGCCGATGAACGTGGTAGCTGGCAAGGACGGCGTGATTACCTCGGTTTCGGCAATGGAGGGAAACTGCCTGTGCGCCATCGGGCAGGCGGTGAAAAAGGGGCAGGTGCTGATTTCTGCCTACACCGACCTGAAATTTACCACGCGC
This sequence comes from uncultured Clostridia bacterium, assembly GCA_937907715.1. Lineage (GTDB taxonomy): Bacteria > Bacillota > Clostridia > Oscillospirales > Oscillospiraceae > CAG-170. The sequence continues at coordinate 12,964 of CALERM010000059.1, read as the reverse complement.
GTCTGCGCCGCGCTGGGAGAGGTTTACGCCGAAACGCTCGCGCAGAAAACCGCGCGCTGCCCGGATACGGTGCTGCAAAAAACGCCGAACGGGAAAAATTCGCGCAGCGTATCGCTGCTGGTGGGAGAAAAACGATGGAATATTTTCGCAAACGGTGGAAATTCAGACGGCAGATGTGATAAAATAACAAAAACCCATATGCTTACGCTGCCGCTGGGGCTGACGTTTCCGGTCGGGCTGGAAATCGTGGAGCGGCGGGGCTATGATCTGACGCCCGCGCCGCTGGGAAAAGACGCTGCCGAAAAGCTTCTGGAGCAGCAGGTGACCGGCAGCGTGCAGCAGGATCTGCTTGCCGGGAGAATTCTGGAGGAAAAGACCGTGCTTACCCGGCAGGGCGGCATCTATGAACTGACCGCATCCGTCCGGTGCGAGGAAATGATCGCCCGGCAGGTACGTGCAAGCATCTTAAAGGAAGAGACGATACCATGACAGAAAGAACCATCAATGCAGAGCGCGTCGAGCAGCTGATCGATGTTTTTGGCTCCTTTGACGAGAATGTCAAGAAAATCGAGCAGGCGTTCGGCGTACACATCACAAACCGCAACACCGAGCTGAAGGTCACGGCGGAGGACGAGGAAGCCGTCGATGCGGGCGCAAGAGCGATTGAAGCGCTGCTTTCGCTGGCGGCAAAGGGAGAGGAGATCGACGACCAGAAGGTGCGCTATCTCATTGACCTTGTGCGTGCGGGAAAAGAGGAGCAGGTCACGAAGATGGCAAAGGACGTTGTCTGCGTGACGGCGAAGGGACGCCCCGTCAAGGCGAAGACCATCGGACAGCAGACCTATCTCAAGGCAATTTCCAAAAATACGATTACCATCGGCGTCGGTCCTGCCGGTACGGGCAAGACGTATCTCGCAGTTGCGCAGGCGGTCGCCGCGTTCCGCGCCAAGGAGGTCAACCGGATTATCCTCACGAGACCTGCCGTCGAGGCGGGCGAGCGGCTGGGCTTTCTTCCGGGCGACTTACAGAACAAGGTCGACCCGTATTTAAGACCGCTCTATGACGCGCTGTTTGACATGCTGGGTCCGGAGACGTACAACAAATATTTGGAGCGCGGCAACATTGAGGTTGCGCCGCTTGCGTATATGCGCGGCAGAACGCTCGACGACAGCTTTATCATCCTCGATGAGGCGCAGAATACCACGCGCGAGCAGATGAAAATGTTCCTGACGCGCCTCGGCTTCGGCTCGAAGATCGTCATCACCGGCGATATCACGCAGATTGACCTCCCAGGCGACAAGATCAGCGGACTCAAAGAGGCTATCAAAATCTTGGACGGCGTAGAGGACATTGCCATCTGCCGCCTGACCGCCAGCGATGTGGTGCGCCATGCGCTGGTGCAGCGGATTGTCGCGGCGTATGACAAATTTGAAAAATCGCGCCTGCCCGATGCCAACCGGACCTTCCAGGCACAAAAGACATTTCATCAGAAGAGGGACAGAACATGAAGCATAACATTGTGATGACCTGCGAGGCAAAAACGCCGGAGGCGCTTCTTTTAAAGCGCCAGATCCGCAAGTGCATTCTCGCCGCGCTGGACGAAGAGGGCGTGGACGTTCCGTGTGAAATCAACGTCCTGGTGACGGACGATGCGTCCATCCGCGCGATCAATAAAGCCTACCGGAATATTGACAAGGCGACGGATGTTCTGTCGTTTCCGATGTTTGAGCTTACCCCCGGAAAGCTCCCGGAAAGCTGGGAGGAGTACAAGGACCCCGAGACGGGCAGAGTTCCGCTCGGCGATATGGCAATTTCTCTCGAGCGGGCAAAGCAGCAGGCGCAGGAATTCGGTCACTCGACCCGGCGCGAGGTCGGTTATCTCACGATTCACTCGATGCTGCACCTGCTGGGCTATGACCACGTCGACGAGGGCCCCATGAAGCGCCAGATGCGCGCGCGCGAGGAGGCAATTTTAGCCGAGATCGAGCTGCCGCGGAAATAAGGAGAACATACCAATGAAAACAAAATCTGCCATGATTACGATTGCCGGGCGCCCGAACGTCGGAAAATCGACGCTTACGAACGCGCTGGTCGGCGAGAAAATCGCCATTGTTTCCAACAAGCCGCAGACGACCAGAAACCGCATCTGCGCCGTGGTCAACCGTGAAAACACGCAGCTCGTCTTCATCGATACGCCGGGCTTTCACCGCCCGCGCACGAAGCTCGGCGACTATATGGTAAACGTGGTCAAGGAGTCCGTCGCAGATGTGGACGCGGTGATTCTGATGGTCGACCCGATTGCAAACGTCGGCGAGCAGGAGCATGCGCTGTTAGACCAGATCCGTGCCTCCGGCGCGCCGGCAATGCTGGTGATCAATAAGATCGATACTGTGGAAAAAGAGGCGCTGCTGCCGGTGATTGCCGCGTATCAGCAGGAATTCGATTTTGACGCAGTCATTCCCATCAGCGCCAAATGGCGCGACGGCGTGGCGGCGCTTCTGAAAGAGTGCGAAAAATACGCCCAGCCCGGTCCCATGCTTTTCCCGGAGGATATGGTGACGGATATGCCCGAAAAGCAGGTGATGGCGGAAATTATCCGCGAAAAGCTGCTGTGGAATCTGGAAAAGGAAATTCCGCACGGCACGGCGGTGGAGATCACAAAATTCTCCGAGCGCGACGACGGGATTATCGACATCGACGCGACGATCTACTGCGAAAAAGCAAGCCACAAGGGCATCATCATCGGCAAACAGGGCGCGATGCTCAAGAAAATCAGCTCGCAGGCGCGCGCCGACTGTGAACGCTTTATGGGAACGAAGGTCTATTTGCAGACCTGGGTGCGCGTGAAGGAAAACTGGCGCGACAGTCAGTATCTGATCTCAAACTTCGGCTACGACGCCCGGCAGTAATACTTTTGAGGCAGCATCCGGCAGTCTCCCATTTGTGGGAGGCTGCCTGTTTTTGAAAATAAATGTTGACAAGTAAACATTTAAGCGATATACTGACCGAACAAAACCGGGAAAGGAGCGGTTGTATGCAGGAAGAACGATTTGAAGTCTTCTTTCAGAATATCTCCGGGCTCTACCGCGCAGTGCAGCGGCTGCGGTCGCAGTTTGCGCAGACATCGGGCGTCGGCTCGGTGCATCTGTTCTGGCTGTATCTGCTGCGCGAATATCCGGAGGGACTGGCGGCGTCGCGTCTGGCGGAGCTGTCAAACATTGACCGGTCGCTCGTCTCGCGGCAGCTCAAGCCGCTTCTGGCGCGCGGGCTGGTACAGACCGGGGAGCAGACCGGAAAACGGCGCTACGGCTGGAAAATCCGCCTGACGCAGGAGGGCATTGCGCTGGCAGAGGAAATTGCTGCGCAGGCGCTTGCAATCCAGAACTGTGCCGGGCGCGGCGTGTCGGCGGAGGAGCTGGCGGTATTTTACCGCGTCCTCGGTGCGCTGAACCGGAATTTCAGCGAAATATCCATTTCGGGAGGAAGAACCCATGAAGCAGGTACAGATTCTGATTGATTCCGCATGCGACATGCAGCAGCCGGAGGCAGAGCGCCTCGGCGTGACGCTGCTGCCGCTGCGCACCAGTTTTGACGGCGAGGTCTTTTTGGACGGCGTCGATCTTACCCATAAAGCGTTTTTTGAAAAGCTGACGCAGAGCAAAACGCTTCCCACCACCAGTCAGGTGCCGCCGTACGATTATGAAAAAGCCTACCGGCAGGCGCAGAAAGCGGGGCGCGAGATTCTGGTGATTACGCTCTCATCCAGGCTCTCCGGCACGTATCAGAGCGCTGTCATTGCCGCGCAGCAGATGGGCGCGGACGTAATGATCGTCGACAGCGAAAACGTCACGGCAGGCGAGCGCGTGCTGGTCGATCTTGCCATCCGCCTGCGGGACGAGGGACTTTGCGCAAAGGACATCGCGCAGGCGCTGGAGCAGGCAAAAAGCAGGCTGTGCATCCTCGGGCGCGTCGATACGCTGGAATATTTATACCGCGGCGGGCGGCTCTCCAAAACGGGCGCGCTGGCAGGAACACTCCTGGGCATCCGCCCGGTGCTGACGGTGCAGGATGGCGCGCTCTGCGTTCTCGGAAAGGCGAGAGGCGCGCGCCAGAGCAACAATTTTCTCAACGAGGCGATTGCAAAGCGCGGCGGAATTGATTTTACCATGCCGCTCATGCTCGGTTACTCGGGAAGCAGCGACGAGGCGCTGCGCGAATATATTGCGGCGAGCCGCGAAAGCTGGGAGGGAAAGCTGAAGGCGCTTCCCGTGACCTCTATTGGAAGCACGATCGGCACGCATGTCGGACCCGGCGCAATTGTCGTGGCATTTTTTGCAAATGAGGCGTGAGACTTCAAATTCTTTCCGTTTCTATTGCCGCGGTGCGAAAACGATGCTATAATTACCGGCAGAAAAGTTCCGGGCAGGAACTGCCAGCATAGCTTTCTGCCCGCCGCACATCCTATCGGTAACGTTGGGAGGTGCGGCATATGCAGACACAGGCGCTCTGGGAGCTGTTCCGGGACACAGGCGCGCCGGAGGCGTATCTGCTCTATAAGCGGGCGATGCAGGATGGCGAACACGAGACAAAGGCGGAGAGAACGGCATGTATCTGAAAACGCAGGGGCTGGTGCTTCGGGTCACGGAATACCGCGACTCGGACGCAATGCTGACGGTGCTGACAAGGGAGCAGGGACTGATGAGCTTCAAGGCGCGCGGTGTGCGCTCGCGGCGCAGTCAGTTAAAGTCTGCATGCCAGCTGCTGAGCTTTTCGGAGTTTACGGTGCAGGAGCGGCAGGGGTATTACACCGTCTCGGAGGCAGTGTGCCTCGAAATGTTTCAGCCGATGCGAAACGACATTGAGCTTCTGGCGCTTTGCAGCTATTTTGCGCAGGCGGCAGAGCTTTTATCGCAGCAGGATGTGAACGACGGCGAGGTTCTGTCTCTGACGCTCAATAGCATCTATGCGTTATGTAAACTAAAACGCCCGCAGATGCTGGTCAAAGCAGCGTTTGAGCTTCGGATGATGGTGATTGCCGGCTTTTCCCCGATGCTAGACGGCTGCGCGGTCTGCGGCAGCGAAACACCGGACCGGTTTGACGTGGCGGGCGGCATGGCGGTGTGCGCCGGATGCAGCGCGCCGGGGAGTCTTCGTCTGCCGCTCAGCCCGGCGAGTCTGGCTGCGATGCAGCACATCACGACCTGCGAGGCAAAGAGGCTCTTTTCCTTCAATCTGCTGCCCGAAGCGCGCAAGGAGCTTTCAGACATTGCGGAGACCTATTTTCTCACGCAGCTCGAGCGCGGCTTCTACACGCTGGACTTTTATAAGTCGCTCCGCCTGATGTCAGACCACAATCCGGAAAATCCACAATAGATATGGGAAGCAACATATGAATGAACTGTACGAAAAATCCTTACACAAATTAGAGCTTGACAAGGTGCTGGGACTTCTTGCCGATCAGGCGTGTTCCGCCTCCGGCAAAGAGCAGTGCCTCAAAACGCAGCCGCTTTCCGATGCGGATGAAATCAGGCTTCTTCAGAAGCAGACGAGCGCCGCCTGCCGCATGATTACCCTCAAGGGTTCGCCCGGTCTTGCCGGCGTGAGCGATGTGGGCGCAAGCGTGGACCGCGCGGTCCGGGGCGGCTGCCTGAGTCCGGAGGAGCTTCTGCGCGTGGCGGGCGTTCTGAAATGCGCGCGGCAGGCAAAGGCGTATGCCGACGGCGAGGGCATGGAAAATGACCTCAACGTTTTCTTTGTCCAGATCACGCCAAACAAATACCTGGAGGAACGGATTTTTACCTCCATCGTCTCCAAAGACGAGCTTGCCGACGCGGCAAGCCCGGAGCTGGCGTCCATCCGCCGCAAAATCCGCCGCCAGAGCGTCGCCATCCGCGAGGGTCTGCAAAAGATCATCACGTCTCCGACGTATGCAAAATTTTTGCAGGAGCCGATTGTGACCATCCGCTCCGACCGTTTCGTCGTGCCGGTGAAAGCCGAGTGCAAGGGCTCGATTCCGGGGCTGGTTCACGATGTGTCGTCCTCCGGCAGTACGTTTTTCATCGAGCCCATGCAGGCAGTCAACGGCAACAATGCCCTGCGGGAGCTGTTTGTCGAAGAGCGCAAGGAAATTGAGCGCATCTTGACCGAGCTGTCCGGCGAGGTTGCCGGGCATCGGGAGCATCTGGCGATCAACTACACGGTCCTGACGCAGCTGGACTGTATTTTCGCGCGGGCAAAGCTGGCTTTTGCGATGAAGGCGACCGAGCCGGAAATTCGCACGGACGGCAAACTGGAACTCAAGCGCGCGCGACATCCGCTCATCACCGGAAAGACCGTTGTTCCGATTTCAGTCCGACTTGGCTCTGATTTTGATACGCTGATCATCACCGGACCCAACACCGGCGGCAAGACGGTCACGCTCAAAACACTCGGTCTGCTCACGCTCATGGCGGAGTGCGGTCTGCACATTCCGGCGGACGACGGAAGCTTTGTTTCTGTTTTCGACCGTGTGCTTGCCGACATCGGCGACGAGCAGTCAATCGAGCAGTCGCTCTCGACCTTCTCTTCGCATATGAAAAACATCGTCGATATCCTCAAAATCTGCGACGATTCGACACTGATTCTCTTTGACGAGCTGTGCGCGGGCACCGACCCGGCAGAGGGTGCGGCGCTGGCAATTTCTCTCATTGAGTTCTGCCGCAAGTGCGGCTCAAAGATCGCGGCGACCACGCACTATGCCGAGCTGAAGCTCTACGCCATGCGAACGCCCGGCGTCATCAACGCCTCATGTGAGTTCAACGTCGAGACGCTTCAGCCGACCTACCGGCTTCTCATCGGCATTCCCGGCAAGTCCAACGCCTTCGCGATTTCCAAAAAGCTGGGGCTGGACGATGCAATTCTGGAGGACGCAAGAAGCATGGTCAGCCAGAACGATGTGAACTTCGAAGATGTTCTCAACCAGCTCGAACAGCAGCGCCAGCAGATGGAGCAGGCGCGGCTCGAGGCAGAGCAGCTGCGCCTGGAGACGGAGAAGCAGAAGCAGCAGTCCGAGCAGTACTATCAGCAGATTCAGAAGGAGAAGGAAAAGGCCGCCGCGCAGGCAAGAAAAGAGGCGCAGAGCATCATTGACGATGCGCGGCGCACGGCAAACGAGGTCTATGAGGAACTGAAGCAGCTTCGCAAGCAGGCACAGGGCGGCACGTTTGTGCCGGGCTCGAATGAAAAGCAGGCAAATCTGCGCCACGCGCTCAACGAGGCGGAAACGAAGCTTCAGGTACAGAAGCAGCAGCAACAGCAATCCCGCCCCGCGCCTACGCGCGCAATTCGCGTGGGCGATACGGTGGAGCTTCTGAGGCTCGGCACGAAGGCGACGGTGCTTGCCCTCAACAAGGACGGCACGTATCAGCTGCAGGCGGGCATCATGAAGGTGAATGCAAAGCCGGACGAGGTGTACCTGCTGGAAAACGAGACGAAGACGAAGGCGAAGAAGATCATCGAGGGCAAGGTGCGCGAGCTGAAAGCTGCCGCCCAGCCGGAGCTGGACCTGCGCGGTATGGCGGCGGACGAGGCGATCATCCTGCTCGATAACTTCCTCGACAGCGCCTATATGGGGAATCTCCCGACAGCGCGCATCATCCACGGCAAGGGCACAGGCGTGCTGCGCGCTGCGGTCCACGACGAGCTTCGCCGCTGCAAATACGTCAAATCCTTCCGCCTCGGCGTCTACGGAGAGGGCGAGAGCGGCGTGACGATTGTGGAGTTCAAATAAGCCCTGCAGGAGACCTAACTGACGCTTGACTTTTTTACGAAATTTGGGTAAAATCAAAGCACATGAAAGCCCTGCGCATTATAGCCTAAGCATGATTGTAAGGAGTGTCGTCTATGTACATGCAGCAATCCATTGTCAAATGTGAGTCCGGTCTTTATAACCGGCAGGCCACCTATTTCATCCAGAAGGCGAACGAGTTCAAGTCGAGCATCTGGGTCGAGGTGGAGGATCGGAAAATCAATGCCAAGAGTCTTCTTGGCGTGTTGTCCATGGGCATCACGAAGGGCACGCGCGTGAGCATCATCGCGGAAGGTCCCGACGAAGAGGAAGCCGTCAAAGCGCTGACCGAAATGCTCGTGAAGGAAGTTTTCTAAAATCGGATGAAACGCTGCCTCAAAGACCGCTTTGAGGCAGCTTTTTTCAATTTACTGAAAAACCTCGTAGAGTTTTGCCCCGCAGGGCAAAATAAAATAGAAATTCATGTTATCCGGCGGCTCCGCCGACCGGACAGGACAGCCCAGTCTGTCGAAAAACCTTCCGGGCCGATGATTTCGGAAAGGAAGATAGTGTGAAAGAAACCCATCAGGGGTGTCTTTCGCGTTCAATCAACCAGTTTTTCAAACTTTTTAAAAGTTTGAAAAACTGCCGCAGCGTGTCAAAAAGACTTTTTTGACACGCTGAGCCGTTAGCGGTTTTACCGCTTACGGATGTCGCGTACTCCTTGCGGGTAAACATACTGCTCGCTGAACCAGTGTGGAATTTTTGCCCCACCGGGACAAAAATTATGCGCGCAGCCGAGGTGCAATCCTTTTGCCAAAAAAGCGTCAGCTTTTTTGGCAGGTGAAGCTTTTTTACTGCTATGACCTTTGAAGAACTGAAAGACAAGGCGTTGAGCCTGCCGCTCGAGCCTGGCGTATATCTGATGCAGGACAAATCCGGGCAGATCATCTACGTCGGCAAGGCGAAGAAGCTCAAAAACCGCGTGAGCCAGTATTTCCAGAACACCGCCGCCCATACGCCAAAGACGAGGAAGATGGTCAGTCAAATCGACCATTTTGACGTCATTGTTGCGGCGAGCGAATTTGAGGCGCTGGTGCTGGAATGCTCGCTGATCAAGCGGCATATGCCAAAATACAACATTCTCCTGAAGGACGACAAGGGCTATCCGTATCTTCGTGTGGATATGCGCGATGAATACCCCGTCATGGAGCTGGTCAACCGCGTCCTGGGAGACGGCGCAAGCTACTTTGGACCCTACGGCGGAAGATCGACCACGCAGCGGGTCATCGATACGATCCGGCTGACGCTGAAGCTTCCGGGCTGCTCGAAAAAATTTCCGCGCGATCTGGGAAAGGAACGTCCGTGCCTCAACTATCACATGAATAACTGCGACGCCTGGTGCCAGCTTTCCCGTTCGCCCGCGGAGTACCGCGCGCGCATGGAGCAGGCGATGATGCTGCTGCAGGGAAAATATACCGAGCTGGCAGATGCTATCCGCGAAAAGATGCTTGCCAGCGCAGAGGCGCTGGACTTTGAACAGGCGGCGCTGCTGCGCGACCGGCTGCGTGCGGTGGAATCTCTCGGGCAGAAGCAGCTTGTGACCGCGGGTTCGATGGCAAATACCGACGTCATCGGCTATTATCAGAGCGAGGCGAAGGCATGCTTCGCGGTGCTGCACTATGTAGACGGCAATCTGCTCGACAAGGACTACGAGATTTTGCAGCCGTCGGACGAAGAAGAGGACGCGATGGGCGCGCTCGTCAAGCAGTATTATCTTGCCCGCGGCGCGGCGCCGAAGGTGATTCTGCTGCCGAAGCCGATGGAGGACGCGGCGCTTTTTGAAGAGCTTTTGTATCAGAATCTGCAAAAAAAGGTCCATATCCGCACGCCGCAGCGCGGAGACAATGTGCGCCTGGTGGACCTGGCACAGAAAAATGCGCGCGAAGAGGCAGAACGTGTCACCACCAAAGCCGAGCGCGCCATGGGTACGCTGGGCTTGCTGCAGAGCATGCTGGGCTTGGAGCAGCCGCTGCACCGGCTGGAATCCTACGATATTTCGAACATTGCGGGCACCGACATCGTCGCATCGATGGTCGTATTTGTCGACGGAAGACCCAGCAAGCAGGACTACAAGCGCTTTAAAATCGAGGGCTTGACCGACCAGAACGACTACGCCTCCATGCAGCAGGTGCTGCGGCGCAGGCTGACCCATCTCAAAAACGGCGACGCCGGGTTTTCTGCGATGCCGGACGCACTTCTGATTGACGGCGGCATCGAGCATGCGAACGCGGTCTTGCAGGTGCTGAACGAATTGGGACTTTCCATTCCGACCTTCGGCATGGTGAAGGACAACCGCCACAGGACGCGCGCTCTGGTGACCCCGCAGGGGCATGAGATCTCGATCTCCGCCATTCCGGCGGTCTTTTCCCTGATCGGAACGATTCAGGAGGAGACGCACCGCTTTGCCATCACGTATCATCATACGCTCCGCAGCCGCCGGGTGCGCGGCTCGAAGCTCGAAGAAATCCCGGGCATTGGAAGCAAGCGGCGCGAGACGCTGCTCAAGGTCTTCAAATCGGTGCGCGCCGTGGAAAACGCCAGCCTGACGGCTCTGGAGGACGCCATCGGAAAAGCTGCCGGAAAGACCGTCTACGACTATTTTTGCAAAAAACGCGAGGAGGAAACGCCATGAGGGTCATTACCGGAAGCGCAAGAGGCATGGCGCTCAAAGCGCCGAAGGGCATGGACACCCGCCCGACGATGGATCAGGTCAAGGAGGGCATTTTCTCCGCCATCCAGTTCGAGGTCGAGGGAAGGCGGGTGCTGGACCTGTTCGCAGGCTCCGGGCAGATGGGCATCGAGGCGCTCAGCCGGGGCGCGAAATCGGCGGTCTTTGTCGATATGCGCGAGGACGCCTGCAAGGTCGTGCGCGAGAATCTCGCCAAAACGCGGCTGGAGCAGAACGCGCGGGTTGTCCGCGCAGACTATCTTTCCTACCTTGCCTCTGCCCGCGAGACGTTCGATCTGATCTTTCTGGACCCGCCTTATGCGGAAGTTTTCCTGGAAAACAGCCTCAAACGCATATCAGAAATTGACATTCTATCAGATAGTGGTATAATAATCACCGAAAGACCGTTTGGGAAGGAGCTTCCTGCCGGCGTTCCGGGGCTTGTCCGATACAGAGACTACCGGTACGGAAAAGCAGCCGTAACGATCTATCGCAAACAACCCCAGGAGGAGCTATGAGAAGAGCCATTTACCCCGGCAGCTTTGATCCGGTCACAAACGGTCATCTGAATATCATCGAGCGCGCGGCAAAGAATTTCGACGAGCTGATCGTGTGCGTGATGATCAACGCGGAAAAGCATCCGGTCTTTACGTCCACCGAACGCGTGGAGCTGATTCGCCGCGTCACAAAGCATCTTCCGAATGTGACGGTGATGCAGTCCAATCAGCTGCTGGCGGAGTTTGCGCGCGAGCAGAACTGCGGTGTGGTAATCAAGGGACTGCGGGCGCTTTCCGATTTTGAGCATGAGTTCCAGATGGCGCTCATCAACCACAAGCTCAATCCCGGTCTGGACACGATGTTTTTAACGACGGAGCACCAGTTCATGTATCTCTCGTCGAGCATCGTCAAGGAAATGGCATATTACGGCGCAGATCTGCACGGCTTTGTGCCCGATGCGATCATCGACGACGTGACAAGCCGCATGGCGGGGAAGAACAAAGGAGGACAATAACATGGCGAACGGTATTGAAGAGACCATCACCACATTGTATGAGATGGTGCAGGATGCGTGGAGTCTGCCGCTGGGTGCGGAGAAGTGCGTTGTCGAGCGCGACAAGGTGCTCGACCTGCTCGACGAGATCAGCAACCAGCTGCCGGGCGAACTGAAGCAGGCGAAGACCATTGTCGAGTCCCGCAACGAGGTCATCACCAATGCCAAGCGCGAGGCGGAAAACATCCTCAAGCAGGCAGAGCAGCGCGCCAAGCAGATGATTTCCCGCGAGGAGGTTGTCAAGCAGGCAGAGCAGCAGGCAGCCGAGATGATGAAAGCGGCGCAGCAGAAGATCAAGGAGCTGCGTCAGGTCACGAACGACTACGTCGACGACGCCATGAAGCGCACGGAAGACGCAATTTCCCAGTCTCTGTCTGAGATTCGCGAGTCGCGCTCGAAGTTCCGCACGCTGGTAAACCCCCAGGCGGCAAAGCCGTCTCCGATCATTGAAGACGTCTGATTGGACAAGCAGGATACACCCTTGACAAATCGCCGCCGGTCCGGTATCATATTCTAAATTTTGCAACAAAGCTGAGAAAAGGAAAGAGAACGTGTTTTTGCGCCTCAGAGAGAAAGCGGCTGGTGAAAGCTTTCGCGCAGAGCCTGTTCGAGGTCGCCTTTGAGCTGCGGCGCTGAAAAAGCCAGTAAGCGCTGCCGGGTGCTCCCGTTACAGAGCTTGAGTGTCCGCATATGCGGGAACTTCAGGTGGTACCACGGAAGAATCTTTCGCCCTGAGTCTTTTGGCTCAGGGCGTTTTTCTTGCAAAAGGAGGGAACATGGAATTCCGATTTGAGACGGATTATGATCAGGAAACGCTCACGGCGATGGCGAAGGGTCTACGCAAAACCGTCCGGAAAAAACGCAGCCGCCGCACACGTATTATTGCGGGCGTCGTTCTGGCACTGGGGCTTGCATCAACGGCGTTGAGCATCGCATCTCAAGAGCCGCTTCGTGCGAGAAACCTTCTGGTTCCGATTGCCATGCTGTGCATGATCTATGCAAGCTTTCAGGAGGACCGGCTCAACGGCCGCATCGCAAAGCGGAACGTTCTTCCCGGGACGGAGCACGCAAGCTGCGTATTCGGAGAAGACGGCTACACAATTGAAACGAGCGTCACGGAAAGCCGATTTTCCTACCCGCAGATTCTTGCCATTGCCGAGCTGCCGCGCTATGTCGTTCTGGCGCTCTCCAATAATCAGGCGCAGGCGCTTGATAAAGAGAGTTTTTCCGGCGGAACGATGGAAGACTTCCGTGCGTTTCTTGCAGACAAGACCGGCAAGCCCGTTCAAATGATAAAATAAGTAACTATGATAGAAGGAGAGAACCCATGAAAGAATTACCCAAGGTGTATGAGCCGCAGCAGGTCGAAAGCGCCATCTACGAGATGTGGATGGAAAACGACTGCTTCAAGGCGACC
>CALERM010000058.1 GCA_937907715.1 uncultured Clostridia bacterium | reverse complement strand
TCACCGGGAGCTGTCCTGCTATGAATACAGGCTCTACGAAAAAGAGCCGGAGGAATTGGAAGCGTTCCTGAAATCCGGCGCGTTCGATGGGCTGAACGTCACAATCCCCTATAAAAAGACCGTCATGGCGTACCTAGACGAAATCTCCCCGGAGGCTGCCGCCATCGGAAGCGTCAACACGATTGTAAACCGCGGCGGGCATTTGACCGGTTACAACACCGACGCCTTCGGCTTTATGTGGCTGCTGCAAAAAAGCGGCGTCGGGGCTGCGGGTAAAAAGGCGCTGGTCTTTGGCTCCGGCGGCGCGTCTGTGACTGTGTGCCACGTTCTGAAAAGCCTCGGCGCAGAGCCGGTTGTCGTCATTTCGCGCACCGGCGAAAACAACTACGAAAATCTGGACCGGCACTCGGACGCGAAGCTGCTTATAAACGCGACGCCCCTGGGCATGTATCCGAAAAACGGCGAAAGCCCCGTCGATCTGACGCGCTTTCCCGCGCTCGACGGCGTTCTGGACGTGGTCTATAACCCTGCGCGGACCGCGCTGATGCTGCAGGCCGAGCAGCTCGGCATTGCACACGCAAGCGGGCTGTCGATGCTCGTGGCGCAGGCGAAAAAGGCGTGCGAGTATTTTACAGGGAATCCGGTTCCGGATGCGGAGATTGACCGGATTGAGCGGCTTTTGTCCCGCCAGATGGAAAACATCATCCTGATTGGTATGCCTGGCTGCGGCAAAAGCTCTGTCGGAAAGGCGCTTGCCGCCGCGCTCGATCGTCCGTTTATCGATGCGGACGAGGAAATTGTCCGCCGCGCGGGCTGCTCCATTCCGGAGATTTTCGCCGCACAGGCAGAAGTGGGCTTCCGCCGTCTGGAATCTGCAGTGCTGTCTGATCTCGGCAAGCAGTCCGGCATTGTCCTTGCAACCGGCGGCGGCTGCATCACAGGACCTGAAAACTATCCGAGTCTTCACCAGAACGGACGCATCGTCTGGCTGACGCGCGACCTTTCCCTGCTGCCGACGGACGGGCGGCCCATGTCGCAGGCAAATCCTCTGGAGGCGCTCTGGGAAAAGCGGAAGGCGCTCTATGAGCAGTTTTCCGACATCAGAATCGAAAACGACCGCACAATTTCCGAATGCGTGAACGCCATCGAGGAGGCACTGTAATGAGAATACTGATCATCAACGGACCGAACCTCAATCTTCTGGGACTGCGTGAACCGGCAATTTACGGCACGCAGAACTATGCCGCGCTTGAAGCGTTCTGCAAGGACGCCTGCCGGGAGGCAGGGTT
>CALERM010000057.1 GCA_937907715.1 uncultured Clostridia bacterium | reverse complement strand
CATTTCTCGCATACTCCTATGAATTATTCCCGGAAAAGCCGTTTAGGATAAAAATGCTCCAAAAATGTAGCGGACGAAAATAAACGGGAATATCCAGCTCGTGTCATAAAAAATCTCCTGCCTTTACAGGCAGGAGATAAAATACACGGTATACACGGTAATATGCATATCCACAGACGTATTGTGCGGCGCTGCCTTGAATCTCAGCTGTCTGCGGTAATGCCCAGCGCGGCGCGGTAGCCGGCTTCCGCATGGGCTATCGTCTCGGCGATTATCCTTTCAGCTGCGGAATGCAGGTCAAGCGTCAGCACTTTTTCGATCACTTCGTCCTGCTTTTCCTGCGGCACGTGGTATATCATCAGGCAGCAGCCCAGATAACGCCGCAGCTTCTGCTCGATCGTGAAGTATAGATCACAGTGCTTTGCCATATAGCCGCGTGTAATGCCGCCTGTGGCTATGTCCAGCTCGTAAAAATCTTTCAGCATTGCACCCGGCATATACGCGGCGAAAATGTGCATGAGCTTCTGCGCGGTGTTTGTGTAGATATATTCCAGCGTTGACGGCAATGTATATGCCATCACGTATACCTCACGCAGCGGCTCTGACAGCTCTGCAATGTGCATTTGCAGCGAGGTCTCCGCAGCGTACAGCAGCACAGGGTCGTCCTCGCCGACCAGCCGCCCTGTCATGCTGAATTGGTTGCTGAACATTTCGCGTGTCAGACGCAGCAGCAGAGCCTCCTTGCTCTCAAACGAGGCGAAGAATGACGTGGGCGACATTCCGGCTGCCTGTGATATGGATGCGGTTGTCGTCTTTTCGTACCCGTTTTCGAGAAACAGCTTTATCCCGGCGTGGATGAGCTTATTTTCTCTTGCCAGACCCTTTGCTTGAATACCCTTTGGCATGGTGAGAACCT
This sequence comes from uncultured Clostridia bacterium, assembly GCA_937907715.1. GTDB lineage: Bacteria > Bacillota > Clostridia > Oscillospirales > Oscillospiraceae > CAG-170. The sequence continues at coordinate 4,267 of CALERM010000057.1, read as the reverse complement.
CCGCGCGGCATTGCCGCGAAATATGCTTTCTATATGCATTATAGCACGTTTTGTGCCGTGCCACAATATCAGTAATTGCCGTTTTTCCGAATTCACGGCAAAATACTATGAAATATTTTTGCTGACTCGGTAAAGGATGATAGAATGAAGAAGCTTTTGTCAAATGTGGCTCCGCGCCGTTTCGCAGCAATGCTCATGGGCATTGTCCTGCTGTCACTGGGCGTTTCCGTTTTTAAAATATCGCTTATGGGCAACGACCCGTACAGCGCGTTTGCAATGGCGGTAGGGGAGCGGACACGTTGGGGGTTTGCGCCTGCACTCTTTATCCTCAACTGTGTGTGCTTTATGCTGGAGCTTGCCTTCGGCAGGCGGCTTATCGGCATTGGCACGCTTGCAAACTGGTTTGGTGTCGGCGTGCTCTCGTCGGGCTTTACGCGGCTTCTTTCGCTTCTGCCTGTGTACCCGGAGACGCTCCCCGCCCGCCTGGGTGTCATGCTCATCGGTGTCGCGGTGTTCGGTGTTGCGTGCTCTCTCTATCAGACGGCGGACGTCGGTATCGCGCCGTATGATGCGCTCTCGCTCATGCTTGCGGAAAGGCTTGCGCGCGTGCCGTATTTCTGGTGCAGAATGTTCACCGATACGCTGTGCGCATTCGTCGCATGGCGGCTCGGCGGCATCGTCGGTCTGGGTACACTTGTGAGCGCCGTGGGGCTCGGTCCTGTCATCAGCTTTTTTGACATACATATTTCGCGCAGATTCTGCGGACTGGACGAAAAAAATTCAAATTAGGTCTTGCAATTTTGGGAGGGATGTGCTAATATAATCAAGCGCTGAAAATAATATGTATCCGGGTGTAGCGCAGATGGTAGCGCGCTTGAATGGGGTTCAAGAGGCCGCTGGTTCAAATCCAGTCACTCGGACCAAAAATGACGGAAATTTAGAGTTTTTTCTAAATTCCCGTCATTTTTTCATCTCTATCCGCCGGGCTGTACTTCTCATTTGAGGGATAAACGGCTCACAAAGCATTACCCGACGATGCTGAGCTTATGGCAATGCCCTGCGCCGACAACCGCTTCAATACCCGTGCGGAAGCTCTCAAATCTGTTATCCGGAACAAAGGCAAGCGCCGTGCCTGCAAAGCCGCCGCCGTGGATGCGTACAGCGCCCTCGCCTTTAAGAAGCTGCTGGCAAAGCGCAATTGTAAGCGCCATATCCTGATGCTGCATAGCGCCGGACGGGACGACATTTTGAAGCAGAGTCCACGATGCTATGCCGGATTCATTTACATAGCGCAGAAATGCACCGAAATTATTCTCCCGCAGCGAGCGCACCTGAAGCCCCACACGGCGATTCTCATTGAAAAAGTGAATGGCTCTCAGAACGGCGCGGTCGCCCGTGACCTTGCGGACATCGGCGATCCTTGCGTAGAATTCCGCTTCATTTACATCCCGCAGCACTTCTTTTCCAAAGTATTCTGCGACTTTTTTCATCTCGAAAGGCATTGCCGCATATTCGTCCGTCAGCTCGGCGTGATCCGCGCCGGAATCGACCGTGCAGAGCGTATACCCGGAGTGAGCAAAGTCAAAGTCTATATTCTCCACAAGCGGCGTTTTTGGGTCATTGAAATCAATAAATACCATACCGCCGACGCTTGACGCCATCTGGTCCATCAGCCCTGACGGCTTGCCGTAGTATACATTCTCGGCGTACTGACCGATCTGCGCGATTTCAATCGCCGTGACGGAATTATCGGCAAACAGCCCGTTCAGAATGCGCCCGATCAGAACTTCAAAGGCTGCCGAGCTGGACAGACCCGAGCCGGGCAGAACAGTGGATTTCACCTTTGCGTCAAAGCCCGACAGGGTATGACCGCGCCGGACGAACGCCGCTGCCACTCCGCGGACGAGCGCTGCGGTACTGTTTTTCTCAGCCTCTCTGAAGGCGAGATCGGCAAGATCGATCCTGACCGGCTCATAGCCCTCGGAGTCGATGCAGATGACGTTCGTGCCGTTCAGCCGCACCTCTGCCGTTGTGGTCATGTCTACCGCTGCTGCGATCACGCAGCCGTGCTGGTGATCGGTGTGGTTGCCGCCGATCTCCGTGCGCCCGGGCGCGGAAAAATGATATGTCTTATCCATGCTCAACCTCCTGCAAAAATTTCTTGAGGTGTTCACGCCCCTCCGGCGTGCACTTATACACTCCAGCGCATTCAAGAACCTGCGCAAATACCTGCCCGATTTCAAATCTGATGATCTCCCCGGCGTTGTCTGCGCAAAATTCCGGATGCCGCTGCATAAAATCGTCTGCCCAGTCGGCGTGCTTGGAAAGCTCGCCGTTTTCCCGCAGATTTTCGCCATTTAAAAGCGCGGCTTCAAGATCTGTCATCTCTTTTTTCAGCCGTCCGGGCAGGATTGCAAGCCCCATGACCTCTATAAGACCGATGTTTTCTTTCTTGATGTGGTGCAGCTGCTCGTGCGGGTGGTATAGCCCGAGCGGATGCTCCTTTGTCGTGAGGTTGCAGCGCAAGACCATATCCAGCTCGTACCGGTCGTCTCTCATGCGCGCAATCGGCGTGACAGTGTTATGCGCCTCGCCGTTTGTCTCCGCAAAGATCATCGCGGCAGGGTCAGAATACGCGCGCCATTTCGACAGAATCCTGCCGGACAGCTCGCAGAGCTGGGCTTTGTTATACGAGCTCAGTCGGATCACAGTCATCGGATATTTCACGATGCAGCAGTCAACATCATCAAAACCGGGCACGCTGAACGTGAACTCCGCCTCGGCCTTCTCCATCGGGAAAGTGTGGCGACCTCCCTGAAAATGCTCGTGCGCCAGAATGCTGCCGCCGACGATTGGAAGATCGGCATTTGAGCCGGCAAAGTAGTGCGGGAATTGCTCCACGAAGGAAAACAGCTTTTCAAAGGTCGATCTGTCAATGACCATCGGCGTATGCCGGGTGTTCATGATGATGGCGTGCTCATTGTAATAGACATAAGGAGAGTACTGAAAGCCCCACGGCTGACCGTCCAGAGTCACCGGCATCACGCGCAGGTTCTGCCTTGCAGGGTGCGTGATGCTGCCCGCGTAGCCCACGTTCTCCACGCACAGCAGGCATTTCGGGTATCCGGATGCTTTTTTCATCTTCGCTGCGGCAATGTCGCGCGGGTCTTTCTCGGGCTTTGAGAGGTTGATGGAAATCTCAAGCTCACCGTATTTTGTGGCGGAAAGCCAGTGCTCGTCCTTTGCGATCCTGTCGCGGCGTATGTAGTTGCAGTCCTGACTCAGCTTGTAGAAATAATCGGTCGCGTCCTTTGGACTTTTTTGATACAGACTTTGGAATTTGCCCAGTACGTCAGATGGGCGCGGCGTAATGCATCCCATCAGCCGCGTGTCAAAGAGATCCCGCTCCGCAACGGTATCTCCGGTCAATCCCTGCTCAGCTGCATAATCGCATAAAACGCTCAGACACTCCGGAAAGCCGAAGAGTTCGCTCTGCTTTTCATAGCCTTCCAGCTTCAACTCCGCAAGCAGGCTGTTCCGTGCAAACGTCTCATCAAACGCGGGCAGAAGCCCACAGACCTTTGCGTAATCAAGCAGTGAATCCAGCGCCGCCCAAACCGTTTTGATATTCATAGTTGCGTGAGCACTCCTTTTCCGTAATTGAGAAATCCAGCAAAAAAATCCCCCGACAGGCACGAGACCCGTCTCGCATTGCCCGCCGAGGGATATACTAACCTTTCACGGCGCCTGCCGTCAAGCCCTGAATGAAATAGCGCTGCAAAAACACAAAGATCACGGTAACGGGGATAGCTGCTACGATGGACGCTGCCATCATATAGCCCCAGTTGGTCGATGCCTCGCCAAGGAACGTCATTACAAGACCCGATGCCAGCGTCCGTTTGGCAGTGTCCGTGACGAGCGTCATGGAGTAGAGCAGATCGTTCCAGCTCCAGACAAAGCCGTAGATTGCAATCGAGATCATGCCGGGCACAGCCATGGGGAAAACAATTTTCGTCATGATGCGCCAATGCCCTGCGCCGTCTATTTTCGCGCTTTCTATAAGAGAGTCCGGAATGTTGTCAAAATAGCTTTTGAGCGTCCACGTGCCGACAGGCAGCGTAAAGACGACATAGCTGATGAGAAGCGCCCAATAGCTGCCGAGAAGTCCCGTTTTGTTCATCAGTGAATATATGGACAGAAGCAGGATCGCCTGAGGAAACGCCTGACTCATCATGAACATTCCCATGACGAATTTACGTCCGCGGTA
>CALERM010000056.1 GCA_937907715.1 uncultured Clostridia bacterium | reverse complement strand
AGGGAACTGCCGCCGCCGAGACCGATGACGCACTGCGCGCCAAGCTCTCTGACCTGCGCCGCAGCCTTGTCCACGCTCACGCACGAGGGGTTCGGCTCCACCTCATGGAAATAGCCGACCGTTTTGCCCACAAGACTCGCGCCGATCCGCTCCGCAGCGCCATTTTGAAACAGGAACGGATCGCAGATGATCATCACGCGCTCTGCCTTGACATACCCGGTCAGATTCTGTGATGCGCCGCAGTCATAGACAACGCGGACCGGCATATAATAACTGAATTCGTTTTTCATGATTCTCATTCCTCTTTTCAGATTCACAAATGTTTTACGTATGCGCCTGTACATGGCGCTGCTCCAGCAGTACACCGGCAGCGCCAGCTAAGATCACAGCCATACCGAGATACTGCATCGCTGTAAGCGCCTCATGGAACAGCAGCAGACAGATCAAGTTGGAGACGATTGGCATGGTCAGAAGAAAGACCTTAACAAACCAGACCGGCAGGCGGCGCAGATCATAGTAGTAAATGAAGTAGACCAGCGTCTGCCCGAGCGAAGCCAGCAACAGCGTCAGCCGAAGTCCGCGATCCTCCGTAAGCGCACGACCTTCACTGAACCGCCCGCCGATAATTATTGCTGCGAGAAACAGCAGCATACAGACGAAATTATTGTAATATGCTACCACATCGTCACAGACGGGGTTTTTCTCATGATGCTGCACAGACTTGATGAGAAACGCATTGATGGAAACGAACAGCGCGCTAAGTAGGAAGAACACATTGCCCCAATTTGCAAGATCAATTTTCTCCGGCGTAATGCCGATGACGAGCATGACGCCCGCGAGCATGATCAGCATACACAGCCATTGCTTCCAACTAAGCTTCGTCTTATAAACGATCACCGAGATCAGGCTGACCATCAGTACGTCTGTCTTCAAAAGCGCCGTCCCGGTGGCTGCGGAGCCCATGGACAGACCAATAAACGCCGTGGCGTCCAGCAAAAAGCCCAGTACACCAATCATTACCAGCGGAAGCAACACATATTTCACCTGCGCCAGCCGGGGCAGCTCTTTTTTTGCCGCCATGACAAGCGTCAGCAGGATCCATGTCACAAAGCGAATATAAAATCCGGCGCTGAACACACTGAGCCCTGCAACGGTCCGCTGGCTTGCCACGTAGTAGCTGCCCCAGATGACAGAAAGCAGCAGCACCGACAAAACGGATTTTTTGCTCATGGTACAATCACCACCACTTGATCTGTGCAGTGATGTACTCGCGCAGTTCGATGAACTCCGGTGACGCAATATCACGCGGTCGCGGCAGATCGATCTTCAACTCTTCTTTGATGGTCGTGGGCTTCTGTGAAAGGATCAGGCACTTGTTGGAGAGGTAGACCGCCTCTTCAACGTTGTGCGTGATGAAGATGACCGTTGAGCCTGTAGCCTGCCAGAGCTTGATGACTTCATCTTCGAGATAATAGCGCATTTTGATGTCCATCTGACCATACGGTTCATCCATGAGCAGTAGATCCGGATGCAGTGCGAAGCTGCGACCAATAACGATCCTCTGCTCCGTGGAAGCAGACAGCTCATGCGGATAGGATCTGCGGTTCTTTTCCAAACCCAGAATGTTCAGGATCTCGTTGACACGGGACTGAATCTCTTTTTCGGGTACCTTCTTTGTCTCCAGACCAAAGCGCAGATTCT
>CALERM010000055.1 GCA_937907715.1 uncultured Clostridia bacterium | reverse complement strand
GCGTGAAAAGGTCCGCTGTCCGGGTGCGTTGGGGGTTTTCAGATACACCCTAAGGATTACACCGGTTGCTTTGCATATTAAATTAGTTTGGCAACTATATTGTATCACTTTTTATCAAAAAAAGATAGTGCTTTTCAATAAAATGTCTGGCTTTATTTGGAACAACTGTAAGCCGTTCAATGACTACGCCTGAATCCTGCGGATTTTCTCCGGATTGCCGCTGCAAAGCGGTTATTTTTGCGCGGGCGCTTCGAAAGCGGCAAGAATCTCCGCCCGGGCGTTCTGCGTCTGCGCCTGTTCGGTTTCGCCCTGATAGATGCCCCAGTGCAAAAAGCGGTAATCCTCGCTGCCGGAGCCGGGGTTTTGGACGGCAAAGACCGTGTTTTCCATCTGGAAAAGGACTCGCCCTTCGGCGTCCAGCCGCATACCGCCTGCGTAGAGAACCTTGTCCGGCTCGTCCGTCAAAAAGGCGGCGTTCCAGTTGTAAACATCGTAGGTATCATCGCCGTCTGTGAAGGTATCTGTTTTCACAAGATGGTAAATTTCAAAGCCGGTGTAGCCCGGAAAGCCGGCGGCAGTCGCATGGGCAAGGCTGTCGACGACGATCTTCTGCGCCGGCTTTTCCAGAACGTCCCGATACCTTGTGAGCGCTGCCTCGTCGATGTCCGGCTCGACGCGGTAAATATCGCGCAGCAGCCAGTAGAGCGTTTCGTTTTCGAAAACCGCGTCATGGCTGCCACCCTCCGGGTCGCGGTAGCTGATACGGACATACGGCTCGTCAAGCCCTGCGGTCAGCGAGAGGTTTTCGGCGGCGGAGCTGTAAGTATCAGTGAGATAGACGGTGAGCATGTAGTGCGGCATGGCATCCGATACGTACTGCGTCTGGCAGGCAGACGCCTCCTGCAGCGCGGCGCAGAGCGCGGCGGAATCCACGTCAAAATCGGTGTAGTGGATGTCATCCACGGTGACACAAGCCATGCGCTCTGCGGCAGGGGAGAGCGATGGGGCTTCTTCCGATGCTTCTTTTGCGGGCTCGGCGGTTTCCGGTGCGAGAACCGGCTTCTGCGCATTGGCAGGCTCCGGTGATGGAACAGACGCGGTTTTTGCGCATGCGCACAGCAGCAGTGCCAGAAGCAAAGGAACCGCCAATAAACGCTTCATAGAAAAGCCTCCGTTTCGGGAATTTCCTCCAGTATACCACAGAAATTCCCTTTTGCAAGCTTGCAAAGCGCAAAGCTGCCGCACCCCGTCAGAGGTGCGGCAGTCTGTTACTGCATGGAGCCGAGCGAGTCGATGGCGCTTTCCGCTTCGCGCTTGATGGCGTTTGCCGCCTGCTTAGTGGTCTTGTAGACCTCGCTGTTTTTCGGCAGCATCATCGCGCCCAACGCGCCGACCGCGACGCCCGCACCCATGGTCAGAAGAAATGAACGGACCTGCATGTGTGTCCCTCCCTTCAAGGTTAGTTTGCCTTTGCCGCGGGCGCTTATGAGCGGCAAATCTTGCGTTTTTGGCTGTTCAGATTGCAAAATCTGTGATATACTGAACATCAGAAATAAATAGGGAGGTACGCCGCATGGCTGTTGATGTATTACAGGCAAAAATCAGAAAGCTCAAAAATCCGACGATGGTCTGCATCTGCCCGACGATCCGGGAGCTGCCGCTGCATATCAAGGAGGACGCCCGGCACAAATACGGTCAGACGCTGCGCGCGGCGGCGGATGCTTACCGGACCTTCTCGTTCGGCATTCTCGACGCGCTCAAGGAAACGGTTCCGGCGGTGAGCATCGTCAGCGGTGCGTTTTCCGCGCTGGGCGCAGACGGCGTGGCGGCGATGCAGGAGGTGCTTTCCTACGCGCAGAGCCTCGGCTATTACGTGCTGCTGGATCTCATGCGCGCCGATCTCGGCACGACGGCGCAGGATCAGGCGGACGCCTGCTTCGGCGCAATTCAGGTCGGAGAGCAAAGCTTTACGCCCTATCCATGCGACGGCGTTCTCATGAGCGGTTTTCTGGGAAGCGATGCGGTCAAGCCCTTTGCAGAATATTGCCGCACCGGAAAAAACGTCTTCATCATTTCCAGAAGCTCCAACAAATCTGCGCGCGAGGTGCAGGACCTGCTCTCCGGCGACCGCGTGGTCTATCAGGTAATGGCGGATCTCGCAATGCGGTGGAGCACGGGGCTTTTCGGCGCGAACGGCTATTCGGAAATCGGCATTGCCGTCGGCGCGACGAATCGGCAGGTGCTGGAGACGCTGCGTCGGAAATATGACCGGCTCTTCTTCCTCGTTCCCGGCTACGGCGCGCAGGGCGCAGGCGCAAAGGACGCGCAGTTTGCGTTCGACCGCATGGGACACGGTGCGGCAATTCTGGCAGGCAGAAGCATTCTCTATGCCTACCAGAAGCAGGACGGCGACGGGCAGGATTACCAGCAGGCGGCGCTCGCGGCGGCAGAAAAAATGAAAAAACAGATTTTGAGCTATATTACGGTGATGTAAATGACAACGGTTTATCTCGTGCGCCACGCCGAAGCGGAGGGCAACACCTACCGGCGGATGCACGGACAATACAATTCTCTGATTACGGAAAATGGCGTGCGGCAGATTGAAGCGCTGCAGGCGCGTTTTGAAGACATTCCGATCGACGCCTGCTATGCAAGCGACCTCTACCGGACGTGCCGGACTGCGCAGGCGGTGTATATTCCAAAAAAGCTGCCGCTCCACCCGGACCGGCGGTTCCGGGAAACGGGCGTCGGCTGCTGGGAGGATACGCCCTTCGGCTGGCTCGAACGCTTTGACAAGTCGAAGATCGATGACTTCAACTACAACGAGCGCGTCTGGCAGGTGGCAGGCAGTGAAACGTGGGACGCCTACACCAGCCGGTTTTTGCAGGGACTGCATGAAATTGCTGCGCAAAACGACGGAAGGACCATCGCGATTTTCACACACGCCTGTGTGCTGCGCGGGGTGCAGAAGCGGCTTCTGAAAACAGATGAGCTGCCGTTTTGCGAAAATACCGCCGTCTCCCGGCTTTGCTGGCGCGACGGGGAGGTCACATTCGATTTTCTCAACGACGCCTCGCACCTGTCGCCGGAAATTTCCACCATGCAGCGCCAGAAGCGGCTCAAGCAGGGCGCGGCGGACCGCGCGGATTACAGCTTGTGGTTCCAAAAAGCGCCGGACGCGGCAGAAACCTGGCTTGCAAAGCTGCGGGGCAAAACCGTCGGGCAGCTTGTGCTGGGTGCGGGCGATGCGCCGAATGCCGGCATGATTCTGGACCTTGCGCTGGACGAAGGCTATCGCGGCAGACGCTTCGGGCAGCAGCTGCTCGGTCAGGCGGTGAGCGTGCTGAGAAATCGCGGGGCAAAGGAAATCCGGGTCAGCGTTCCGGACACGAATGCGCAGGCAGCGCACTTCTTTGCAGAAAATGGCTTTGTGCCGCAGACATCGGACGGTGCGGTCCTTTTCAAGGACATCGAGGTTCGCCCGCTTTCGTAGATTGTATAGAAAAACAGCGGCAGATGGAAACGTCTGCCGCTGTGCGGTTTATCTGCCGCCGGTCATGCCGGTGCCGGAGGCGGTGCCGGTGTAGGAGCCGGTTCCGGCTGCTGCGCCGGTTCTGCCGGTTGTTGTGGTTGTGGTGGAGCGGGTTGTACCGGTATTCGGATACGTGCTGTAGGTGCCGTTATAGGTGCCGTTGTAGGCGGCATTTCCGTCATAATAGCCGTAGCCGGCGTAGCGCCCGTTGGTGCCGTTGATGGTTCCGTTGCGGGTGGTCGAGACGTTGCTGTAGCCGCCGGCATACGGGTCGTCCATATATGCCGATGCACTGCAGCCGGCAAAGACGGACGCCAGAACCAGCGCAGTCAGCAGGACAAGCGTCATTTTTTTCATAGCATGTTCCTCCAATACACTTGCGGCGCATCACTGCGCACGCGGTTTACGCATTTATTGTGAGCTGCGGCGGACAGAATATGTACCGCAGTGCTGCCAAAACCGGGCGTTCCAGACAAAATTCACCAATTTTTCAAAAATTCCGGAGGAAATATTGATTATTTTGCAATTGCCCTGTATAATGGGCGCAGAGGGAATTTCAGAGTTGGTGCCAGAAGGCAGTTTTTGGGTTTTCAATTGCAAAAAACTCAGGACTGCCTTTGTTCGCCGACCTAAAAAAACAAAAAAGGAGATCGAATATGAAAAAGCTGACCGTCAAAAAGGGTACCCAGTGTATGGCATGTCTCGAGTGCGTGCGCGCATGCTCCGAGGCGTTCTACAAGGAATTTGATCCGGCGAAGGCATGTCTTCAGATCATCGAGCGCAACGGCGCGGCGAAGCCCATGGTTTGCGTGCAGTGCGGAAAGTGCGCCGAGGTCTGCGAGCATGGCGCGATCACCCAGAACGCGAAGGGCGTCTACACGATCAACAAGAAGCTCTGCGTCGGCTGCGGCAAGTGCAAGGATGCATGTCCGTTCGGCGTGCTGGTGAAGGTTGACGATGCACCGACTGCTTCGAAGTGCATTGCCTGCGGCATCTGCGCCAAGGCATGTCCGATGGAGATTCTCGAGGTCGTCGAGAAATAATCATTCCCCAATACATCGAAAGCCCGCTGCGAAAGCAGCGGGCTCAGAATGCCGAAAAATCCTTCAGAGTAACGATTACGAAAAGATAGTGCGAAAGATGACGCCCGCAGGCTAATCCAGAGCGTAATCGCCGCTTGCGGCGGCACTTAGCGCGTCGGAAACCCATCAGGGGTGTCTTTCGCGTTCAATCAACCAGTTTTTCAAACTTTTTAAAGCTTGGAAAACTGCCGCTGAACGCCGGAACGGTCCAGACGGGCTGCTCCGGCGCTTGCGTTTTTGTGTGCTGTTTGTTAAGATAGGGAAAAACAGAAGGAGAGCTGGAGCATGAAGCGAGATCTGGGCGTGAAGCCTTTTTTGTTTCCAATGCCGGTTTTGATGGTTGCCACCTACGGGGACGGTGATGTGGTCGACGTGATGAACATGGCATGGGGCAGCATCTGCGCGAGAAATATGGTGTCTCTCAAAATCAACGAAAAGCACAAGACCTCGGAAAATCTCAGAAAGCGCGGCGCATTTACCCTCTCGATTGCCGATTTGCCGCACATGGAAGCCGCCGACTTTTTCGGCATTGCCAGCGGCAACCGGATGCCGGACAAATTTGCCCGCAGCGGACTTACTGCCGTCAGAAGCGAAAAGGTTGACGCGCCGGTCATTCAGGAGTTTCCGCTGACGCTGGAGTGCCGTGTGGTCGAGGACAAAATGGAGGTTTTCGGACATCATATTCTCGGTGAGATCGTCGGCGTGCTGGCAGACGAGGACGTTCTGGATGAAGCGGGAAACGTCGATGCGAAAAAGCTCAACGCGCTTGTCTACGATCAGATGCAGGGCAGCTACTACACGATCGGAGAAAAAGCGGGCAAGGCGTGGAGCGCGGGCGCGCAACTGATGAAAAACGAAGAATAGGAAAATACCGGGTAGGACACCTGTTTTGGTATCCTGCCCGGTATTTTTGTGCAAAGATGGTTATTTCAAATACTTTGCAGCCTCTTTTTCAAGCGACTGCCAGACCGGATACTGCGCTCCGGCTTCATCGAAGAAGCGCTTGAGGTCCCGGTTCAGGGCGCTCATTTCGCCCACCGCATTCATCGCGTGGTCCGAGACACAGATTTTTCCGAGAGAGGTTGCGCACATGAGCTTGAAAAAGCGCAGACAGGTTTTGCTGTATGCGGCGCTTTCAAAGTCTGCGTCCGACTTTGGCAGAATTTCATGTCCGGCGTTTTGAATCGCGCGGTAGCCCTCCAGATTGGCGTCGATCAGCCGGTTTAGGTAAGCCGGATTGCCCT
>CALERM010000054.1 GCA_937907715.1 uncultured Clostridia bacterium | reverse complement strand
AGCTCTGCATATTGTATCAAATATTTCGCAATTTGTACACACTTTTTTTGCGATTTCGGCGCAGCTTTTCCACATTTTCTGTGAGCTGGTCGTCTGGCTGACCATACTCAAGGGCATTTCGCGGTGATTCGGCGCCTGCATGAGCCAGTTTTCCAGCTCCTCGGGGCTCTGCACAATCACGGGCTCCCGGCAGAAGCTCGCGATTGCCTCCACCTCCGGATGCACGGGCGAGCCGAAGATGATGATTTTCCGTCCCTTCTGCGTCTCGTTTTTCACAATCGTGTGAATCTTCTTCACAAACGGGCACGTCGCATCCAGCACCGGAACGCCGCGCGCGCAAAGCGCCTGCTGCACCTGCTCCGGCACGCCGTGGGCGCGGATAATGACCGTCTCGCCGGACTCTGCCTGCGCAGGAACGGCGATCTCGCGCACACCCTGCTCCAAAAAACGCTGCACCACATGGCGGTTATGGATGATGGGTCCCAGCGTCGCAGTTTTATTTCCGCGCCGGACGCTTTCTTCTACCATCTCCACCGCCCGGTCAACCCCGAAGCAGAACCCCGCCGTCTTCGCCAATATGATCTGCATAGCCATCTCCGCCCAGTCTGTAAATTCTGCGCAGCAGCTCGTCCGCCTCGCGCTGATACTCGTCGTGCGTCCAGCCGTCCCGCTTCGGCATCGTATAAGGCTCACCAAAAATGACGTTCACCGGACACCACGGCGTCTTGTTGCGCGTGATAAACACCGGCACCAGCGGTGCGTCCGCTTCCACTGCCATACGCACCGCGCCCGTCTTCGCGCGCACGTGCTTGTTCTTATTGCAGCGCGTGCCCTCGACGAAGACCATCATCTGCTCGCCGTCTTTGAGCGCCTGCACGCCCTCATGATAGGCAGTTCCGTCGTGCGCCCTGCGGTCAACAAAGATAATCCGGAACTTTTCCATCACCCAGCCGACAATGGGTACCCGCCGCAGCTCCTTCTTCGCAATAATCCGGCTCATTTGCGGTGCATCGAGCGCCAGCAGCAGCCAGATGGCGTCTGCGCAGCCCGAGTGGTTCGCACAGATGACCGCCTTTCCTGCCGGGACAAGTTCGCGTCCTGCCACATGGAACACCGGGTGCCAGAAAAACAGCCCGATCCGGCAAATCCACCAGCACACCCGATACCAGAACGTCATCATCCGAGCTTCCTCCTGACAATGGCAAGAATCTCTGCAATCGACTGCTCGATGGTATTGCCCGAGGTATCCAGCTTTACCGCATCCGGCGCGGGCTTTAATGGCGCAATGGCGCGCTCGGAATCCTGCCTGTCGCGCGCGATCATATCCTGCAGGACCTTGTCAAAGCTCACCTTTTCGCCCTTCTGCTCCAACTCCGCATAACGGCGCTTTGCCCGCTCCTCGGGGCTTGCGGTCAGAAAAATCTTGACCTGTGCATTGGGAAGCACCACGGTTCCGATGTCGCGTCCATCCATGACGACGTTGTGTTTCCGGGAAAATTTGCGCTGCATGTCCAGAAGATAGTCGCGCACGCACTTCTGCGCCGAGACACCGGAAGCGTAACGGGACATTTCCGGCGTGCGAATTTCCCCCGTCACATCCTGCCCGTTGAGAATCATGTGCTGCACACCGTCTTCCTCATGCCGGATTTCGATGTTGACATCGTCCAGGCACCTGCGGATGCCGTCCGCGTCCTTGGGTCCGATGCCCATCAGCCACATATGATAGCCGACCGTGCGGTAAATTGCGCCCGTGTCCACATATAAATATCCCAGTTCCTTCGCCACGCGCTTTGCCATCGTGCTCTTGCCCGCGCCCGCAGGTCCGTCGATGGCGACCGAAATGTACTTTCCCATGCTCTATCCTTCCTGCGCGGCAGACGCACCGGCAAGACGCCCGGTCGCCCACGCAATCTGTAAATTAAATCCGCCCGTATAGGCGTCCACATCCAGAAGCTCTCCCGCGAAATACACCCCCCGGACCAGCTTCGACTCCATCGTCTTCGGGCTGACCTCCGAGACCTTCACGCCGCCGGAGGTCACAATCGCCTGCTCAACCGGCGCGCAGGACGCAATGTCAATGGAAAACCGCTTGACAGCTTCCAGCAGCGCCCGCCGCTCGGGCTTTTTCAGCTCGTTGACCTTCTGCTGCGGCTGCAATCCCGCCTGAGAAATCACCGGCACAATCATGGAGTGCGGCAGCAGCCTCACAAGCGCGTTCGCCAGATCCTTGTTCTGAAACTCCGCAAAATCGCGCAAAAGCCTTGCATCCAGTGTCTTTTCATCCAGCGCGGGCTTCAGATCCATCACAATCCGGTAGCCGTCCTTTCCGCGCTGCATGTGGCAGCTGGCGGAGAGAATGACCGGACCCGACAGTCCGAAATGCGTAAACAGCAGCTCCCCGAACTCGGAAAACACGCATTTCCCCTTCGCGTCGAGCAGCTTCACATCCACATTTTTAAGCGCCAGCCCCTGCATCGCGGCGCAGGTGTGTCCCTTTTCAACCAGCGGCACCAGAACGCCGCGCGGCTCGATGATCGTATGCCCGAGGCTTCCTGCCAGCCGGTAGCCGTCGCCGGTCGAGCCAGTCGCCGGATATGAGCAGCCGCCCGTTGCCAGAATGACCCGGTCCGCCGGGAGAACGCCCGTTTGCGTCCGCACACCCGTCACCGCGCCGTCCGCCGCCTTGATTTCCAGTGCCCGCTCCCAGAGGATTCTCACGCCCGTTTCCTTCAAAAACCGGCGCAGCGCGTCAATGACGCTGCCTGCCTGATCGCTTTCGGGAAAGACGCGGTTTCCGCGCTCGGTTTTGAGTCGACACCCGTGTTCTTCAAAAAATGCCATCGCGTCCGCCGGAGAAAAGCCAGCCAGCGCGCCGTACAGAAAGCGCGGATTGGTCGGCACGTTTTTTAAGACCTCGTCGCCCGCGCAGTTGTTCGTCACATTGCACCGGCCCTTGCCGGTGATGAAGAGCTTTTTGCCGAGCTTTCCGTTTGGCTCCAACAGCGTCACATGCGCGCCCAGGGACGCCGCCGTGCCCGCCGCCATCATGCCTGCCGCGCCGCCGCCGATGACGACGACGTTATTCGACTCGTTCATAGACGTCGTATTCATCCCAGAGGCTCTCGAGGTCCTCGAAGGTCTTTGCCATCTGCGTCTGCTGCTCCTGCGCAAGACTCACGATCAGCGCATTCACCACACTCATCGGCGCAACGAGCGAGTCGACGACCGAGACCATGTCGCTCTTTGCCACCAGCACGTGATCTGCCACCTTGCCTGCCGGCGCGTCCGGCTTGTCGGTGACGGCAATACATGTTGCGCCCGTATCGTGGGCATACTGCATGACCTTGACGGTGCGGCTTGAGTACCGGGGCAGGCTGAAGCCGATCACCACATCCCCCGGACCCACGCGCAGCAGCTGCTCAAACATCTCGCTGGTCGACGTGGAGCCGACGAGGCGGACATTGTCAAACATGTTGCGCAGATAGAAGTTCAGAAATGCCGCCAGCGACGCAGACGAGCGCACGCCGACAATATAGATCGTCTTTGCTTTCAGCATTGCCTGCACACTCGCGTCCATCTCGGCGCGGCTGAGCGCTTCGCTCGTCATGCGGATGGAGTCAATGTCTCCCTGCAAAACGGTCGACACCACGTCCTGATTGCCCATCCGGTCGTTTGTAACCTCAATGCGCTGGACGCTGGTCAGCTTGTTGCGCACCAGCTCCTGCAAAGTTTTCTGCATGCTGGGGTAGCCGTCGAAGCCAAGCTCGACCGCAAAGCGCACCACCGTCGACTCCGAAACCTCGACCATCTTGCCGAGCCGGCTCGCGGTCATGAACGCCGCCTTGTCATAGGATTCCAGAATATAATTTGCAATCCGCTTCTGTCCTTTGGAGAAGGACGGGAGATCGCTTCGGATCTGCATCAGAATGTCATTCATACCGATTCTCCGTTCATCGGGAATTTTTGGCGTTTTTTACGCCGCGCGCAAAAAAACCTTGTATTATGATACAAGGTTTTCTGGAATTTTGCAAGTATGATTGCACAAAGATGCAATTTTTTCTTTATGAAAGATTTGCAAGCTCCTCCGGCGTGAGTCTGCGCCACTGCCCGGGCTTCAGCTCCCCGAGGCTCAGCGGACCTTCGGCGACGCGCCGCAGGCGCGTCACGGTAACGTTCGCCCGCTCGCAGAGCCTGCGGATCTGGCGGTTTCTTCCCTCGTGAATCGTGATGCGCAGCAGCGCCGTTTCGCCCTCCGCGCGAAGGGTCTCCACTTTGGCAGGAGTCGTCTGCCTTCCGTCAATTACGATGGGGCTGGCAATGGATGCCTCGCACCCCGGTATGTACCGGCTCAGCCAGACGAGGTAGACCTTGTCCACCTCTTTTTTTGGGTGCGTGAGCCTGTTTGCAAGTTCTCCGTCGTTTGTCAGAAGCAGCAGCCCCTCAGAGTTGAGGTCGAGTCTTCCCACCGGATACACCCGCGCGCCGCAGCCGGATACCAGCTCGGAGACGTTCTTCCGCCCCTTTTCATCCGACAGCGTACACACATAGCCGCGCGGCTTGTTGAGCATCAGCACCACGCGCTCCGGCTGCTTTTTGAGCCGCACGCCGTCGACCTCGATGACGTCCTCTTCATCGTCTGCCACATCGCCGAGGCTTGCCGTGTTGCCATTGACGCGCACGCGGCGCTCGAGAATCATCTGCTCTGCCTTCCGCCGGGACGCTACGCCGTAGCCTGATAATATTTTTTGCAGCCGCTGTTCCATCCTACCCTCCAAACATCCGCTTCCAAAAGCTGCGCGCCGGAAGCCTTTCCTCCACCGCCTGCGCATAATAAACCGGGACCTCCCGGACGCAAACGCCGTCTACCCGAAGTTCCAGCCAGCCCGCCTGCCCGGCAAGGACCGGTGCAAAGGCAAGCTGCGGCGCATGCAGCACCAGCTCCGTCTGTTCTCCCTCCGCCAACGGATACGATATCTCCTCTGCCGCAGTGAGCAAAACACGCCCCTGCATGCCCCCAACAACCGGCACGCTTCCAACCGCCTGCCCTTCGTGTGCAAAGGTCCGGACGGAAAACGCCGAAAAGCCGAAGTCAAACAGCGCCTGCTGGTCGCGCCAGTCGTCGGGGTCGCAGATTGTCACACAGACGAGCCGCCTGCCGTCGCGCACCGCGCTTCCGACAAGGATTCTGCCTGCCTTTTTTGTGTAGCCGGTCTTGATGCCGTCGGCGCCGTCTACCCGCCACAGAAGCTTGTTGTGATTGGTAAAGCTTCTGCCGTTTTCCGTGTAGCTTTTGCTGGAGACGACTGCGCGGAACATTTCGTTCTGCATCGCGCAGATGCTGAGCTTTGCCAGATCGCGCGCTGTCGAGTAGTGTGCCTCGCCGTCCAGCCCGTTCGGGTTTTCAAAATGCGTATTGGTAAGCCCCAGTGCCTGCGCTTTCTCGTTCATGCGCCCGGCAAACGCTTCCACGCTTCCCGCGGCTGCAATCGCCAGCGCCACCGCCGCGTCGTTTCCCGAGCGCAGCATCATCCCGTAAAGAAGCTCGCGGACCGTAATTTGTTCGCCCGCCTTTAAATACAGGCTCGAGCCTTCTACGCCCGCCGCCTCCGGCGGCACGGAAATTTCCCGGTCCAGCTCCCCCGCCTCGCAGACCAGAAGTCCCGTCATGATCTTCGTCGTGCTGGCAATCAGACTCCGCTCGTCCGCGTTTTTTTCATACAGAACTCTGCCGGACTGCGCGTCCACCAGGATTGCGCTTTTTGCGCTGACGCTGCCGGAAAAATTTGCTGCCCGCGCCGGCAGACACAGGAAAACGGCAGCGACCACAGCCGCCGCCGTTCTGAAAAAGCCGTGCTTCATTGTTATCACCCGACGGTAACTTTCCCTGCCGGGCGAATTTCATGCGCAATAATTTATTCGATGCCTTCCTCTTTTGCCAGACGCTTCTGCTTGAGAAGATTCTCTGCCTTGTCCAGCAGATCCGGCAGCTGCTCGATGAGCCGGTCCATGGACGTGGACGCAGGCTCTGCCACCGGCAGCATCCGCACGGATTCTCCGCGCACCACCAGAAACGCGACCGGCGTAATATTGACGCCCGCGCCTGCGCCGCCGCCGAAGGCATTGTCGCGGTTTGCCGGATAATTTTTCGTTGCAAAATCGCTTCCGCCCGCACCGTAGCCGATGGAAACCTTCGTGACGGGAATGATCGTCACATCGCCGGCTGTAATCGGCGCGCCGATGACCGTATTCACATCGATCATATCGCGGATTTTACCCATCGAGGACATCATCATATCAGAAAGAGGATGATTCATGTATTTGACACCGCCTTTTTCTTATTGAGCCAGAGCTTCAGAAACCGCACAAGCGCGCGCAGGGCAAGAGAAATTGCCCGTCCGATGGTTATGGTCAGCACCAGCTGCGCATCCAGCTTCATTTCCTTCTCATTATAATCGAGAATCGGCTGAATGTCACGCTTTTTTATTACAAAAAGCTGCTCGAGCTTCGGCGTCAGCGCGCCCAGCCCCGCCCAGACCCTTCCATACAGCATTGCCGCCTTCGCGGGGTCTGAGCCGTCCAGCGTCACGTGCAGCACCAGCACCTCCACGCGGAGCTTGCGCCGCAGATTTCCCAGCGTGTCGCACGCCAGATCCGCCAGCGCCAGAATATCGGAGAGCGTCAGCTTCGGCATGGAAACCTGCTTTTTGGGCTTTTCCGGCTTTGCGTCCGGCTTTTGTGCCGCGGGCTTCTTTGCTTTCTGCGCTGCCTTCGGCTTCTTCTTTTTTTCCTTCGCAGGCAGCACCTGCAATTTGAGCAGCCCGATTTTCAGCCGCAGCGCCAGCTCGTTTTCCTGGTAGCCTGCATCTACGCCAACCGGAATGCATCCGATCAGCACGAAAGCCGCAAGCACCATGCCGAAAATCGCCCATCCGCTCATTGCGCCGTCTCCTTCTGCCCGCCGTCCCCTGCCGGGCTTTCCATCGGCAGCTCCAGCTGCGCCTGATTGGTGCTCAGCTCCACCTTTTCAATCGGCGGCAGGTCGGCAAGCGATTGCAGCCCGAACACCCGCAGAAAATCCGGCGTCGTCTCATACTGAAACGGTCTTCCCGGCACATTGAGCCTGCCTGCCTCGCGGATGAGCTTCTTGGTCAGCAGCGCGCTGATCGAGTACCCGCTGTCTACACCCCGGATCTGCTCGACATACGCCTTCGTCGCCGGCTGATAGTAGGCAATGACGCTCAGCGTTTCGAGCTGCGAAGCCGACAGCTTCGGCGGCTTTCTGGTCTCCAGCGTCTTTGTCACCAGCTCCGCCTGCTCTGCGGCAGAGCACATCTGATAGGCATCCTCCAGCCGCACAATGCGGATGCCGCTGCGGTTGAAGGAGAGCTGGTCCATGAGATATTTCAGTTCCTCGTGAATCTGCGCCACGTCGACCGCCAGACTTTCTGATAAGCGCGATGCCGCCACCGGTTCTCCCGCGGCAAACAAAATCGCCATCAGCGCCCGCTGCAATTCGTTCTGTTCCATGCTCATTCCTCCCAGTTGAGGTCTTTTTCATCCGGCTTCTGCACGAAGGCGATCTCCTGTTCTCCGGCTTCGTTTTCGATGCGCACCGAGTGGAGCCTGCAAAGCTCCAGCACCGACAAGAAGGTCGCCACAATCTCAGACCGGCTGCGGCTGCCCTTAAATAGTGAGAGAAACTTCATCACCCCGTGCCCGATGAGCCGCCTTAATACCTCGGCAGCCTTCTTTGCCACCGGATACGGCTCGGTGCCGACAATGCCGGCAAAATTGGAAACCGGCGGCGGGAGTCTTCTTTGAGACCGGTCCTGCACTGCCGCGAGCGCGTCCAGCAAATCCTGCCTGTCGTGCTGATAGCGATATGTCTGGTCCCGGCGCAGCGGCTCGGGCTGCTTGGGAAACATGCCGAGTCCAATATCGTTTCGCAGCGCGAGCGCGCCGCAGGCGATCCTGATCTGCTCGTAGGCGTCCTTTCTCTGCCGCTGGCGAAGCGACGCGATGAGTTCTTCCATCTCCGACTCCGCCTCGGCTTTTTCCGCTTCGGACAGCAGCATGCGCGTTTTGATATACATCAGGTGCGACGCCATCGCGATAAACTCGCTGGCAACTTCCATGTCCATACGCTTGCGTTCGTCGAGCCAGGCAAGATACTGCTCTAAAATCGACGAAATGCTGACGTCCTGAATTTCTATTTTGTTTTTGCTCAGCAAAAGCAGAATCACGTCCAGCGGACCGTCAAAGTCCTCGAGCGTCTGCTTTGCATGTACCACGTTTTGCAGATGATATTGGGGCTGTTCCATGCACTGCCCTCCGTTTTATGGAATACTCAGAATATGGCGTTCGGCAGCGTATAGCCCCAGGCGCCGAGGCTGTTCAGCCACGTCAGAAGCCAGTCGCGCATCGCGCTCAGCGGGCGGTCAATGACGCCGGTCACGAGCAGCACCATCAAAAGCCCCATGCCGTATCTTTCGTACCGCATCAGCCGGTCATACGCCCGGTCGGACAGCAGCGCGAACAAAACCTTCGAGCCGTCGAGCGGCGGAATCGGAAACACGTTAAAAACAGCAAGACCCGCGCTGATGATCTCAACATACACAAAAAACTGCGCCAGCGCCAGAAGCAGCCACGTATTTCCGAGCCGGTCGGCAAGAAAAATCACAAAATTGCATAGAACCACCGCCGCGTAGGCAAGCACGACGTTCGAAACCGGTCCTGCCAGCGCCGTCAGCGCCATGCCCGCCTTGGGGTTTTTGAAGTTCCGCATATCGACCGGCACGGGCTTCGCCCAGCCAAACCGGAACAGCGCCATCATAATAAGCCCCATCAGATCCACATGCTTGAGCGGATTGAGGCTCAGCCGACCCATGCGCTTTGCCGTGTTGTCTCCGAGCTTATATGCCGCCAGCCCATGACAGGTTTCATGAAACGTGATGCACAGCAGCGACGCGGCAACCAGCACCGCCGTCTGCCAAACACCGTCAAATTGCAGCTGCGCCAGCCAGGTGCGAAATGCGTCCATCCGTAAGCCTCCAAATGCCAAGAATTTAAAGTATTATACCACAAAAGCGCCGCTCACGCAAGAAAAACGCGGCTTGCGCCGCGTCCTTCTGTTATTCTGCCGCCAATACCTGCGCGCAGGCGTCGAGCACCTTTGCTGCCATGGGTGCCGCAACCGTGCTGCCTGCGCCGCCGTTTTCCACGAACACCACGAACGCCACCGGGCAGGATTCGTCCAGCACGAAGCCCGCAAACATTGCGTTTGCCGTCTGCCCTTCGCGCTCTGCCGTGCCGGATTTGGCGCAGACGGAAAGTCCTCCGAACTGCCAGTCGCCGTAGACCGTCTGCACATCGTTTCGCATGAGCTTTGTCAGTGTTCCGGCGGTTTCCGGCTGGAGCATTGCCGAAGAGACTTCCGTTTCCGCCTCATAGGTAATGTCGTCGCCCTTTCTTACGCGCTGCATGAGATAGGGCTCTGCCGCACTGCCGCCGTTTGCAATCGCGCCCATATAGCGCAAAAACGCCAGCGCGCCGACCTGATCGGTATATTGCCCGATGCCCGCCCACGCGACGTCGCCGTCGTCCGCGCCGCTCAGTTCGATCTTTCCGGGCGCCGTTTTGTAGCCTTCGCAGGAAATGCTTCCCGTCAGCCCCAGCTTCTCGGCATACTCCTGCAGGACTTCCGCGCCCAGCTCTGCAGCAAGCTCTCCGAAGGCAACATTGCACGAATGCGCCAGCGCCCCGGCAAGATCAAGACTTCCATGCACGCCGTTGCAGATGATCTCCTGCCCGCCGATGATGGTTCTGCCGCTGCACTGGAACGTGCGCGACTGCACGCCCTCGATGGTTTCCAGCGCAGCTGCCGCCGTCACGAGCTTGAAAATCGAGCCCGGCGTATACGCGGCGTCAAAAAAGCGGTTGACATACACGCCCTCATAGCTTCCGGTTGTGTCGTTTGCCACGTCCGGCACATGGTCCGGGTCGTAGCTCGGAGACGTCACCGCGCAGAGAATCTCACCCGTTTTGTAGTTATACACGCCGATCGTTCCCCGGTAGCCGGAGAGCGCCTGCTGCGCCGCGGTCTGTACGGCAGCGCTGATGGTAAGTCTCGCTGCAACGCTTCCGGGCTGGTCTGTATAAAGCCCGTTCACCACGTCAAAGCCGATCATTTTGGAGGCGTAGGTTTGCAGCAGTGGCGCGCTGATATAGCCGTCGCGGTCGCCCAGCAGGTGAAGCGTCGCCCGCCGGACCGCTTCGTCGGCGCTGTAGACTCTGCCGTCGTTGGTGTTGAGCAGCAGCGCGCCCGCCCGGTCGTAAATTTTCCCGCAGTCGGGGTTTACGCCCGTATACACATGCGGGCTGCCGGGAAATGTCACCCACGCTTTCGCTTCGACAAAATATTCTCCGAAGAAAACCAGCAGTCCCGCCAGCAGCGTAACTGCCAGCGCCAGCGCCAGAAGCGCGCGCCTGGAGATTTTTTTCATGCCGCCGCCTCCTTCCGCTTTGGAAGCCGGATCGCAAAGCTTGCGTTCTGCCGCGTGTCCGCCGCCTTGATGAAGGCAAGAAGCCCCCAGACGCAGATCATGCTCGAGCCGCCGTTGGATACGAACGGGAACGTCACGCCGGTCAGCGGCAGAATATCCGTCGTGCCGAAAACGTTGAGCATCGCCTGCACTACGTAGATTGTCACCGCGCTTGCCGCGCCGATGGCGTAGAAGCAGCTTCTTCCCTGCGGCAGCGAGCGCACCACAAACGCCGCCAGCAGCACAATTGCCGCAACGCAGAGCGCCGCCAGCAGCAGTCCCCACTCCTCGCTCACAAGCGCGAACACCAGATCGGTGTCCGCCGCGCCCACATGATGCAGCCACCCCTTGCCCGCGCCGAGTCCGAATAAACCGCCCGAGGCAATGCACATCAAAGCGCGCGTCTGCGAGTAGCCGGTCGAGCTGGCGTTCTCCCAGACATGTCCCCACGCGGAAAAGCGCTTCATGGCGTAGGGCTTGAATTGCAGCGCCAGCACGCCCGCAAAGCCCGTTCCCGCGCAGGCAAGCGCGATGGTTGCAAAATTGCCCGAACGCAGAAACGCGATGATCAAAAACGTCACAAAAAAGATAATTGCCGTGCCGAAGTCGTTCATCAGCGCCAGGCAGCCGCAGATTGCCGCCGAGTAGCCGATGAACAGAATCAGGTTCCGCTTTGCCATCAGGCGCTGCAGGGTAGACGCGCCCGCGAACACAAAGCAGATTTTGACCAGCTCTGACGGCTGGAACGAAATGCCGCCAAGCTGCATCCAGTTCTTCGCGCCGAATTTTTCCACGCCCAGCACCAGATTTGCCGCCAGCAGCAAAATACCGCCTGCCGCCGCCAGATACCGGATTTTCTTCGCCCGCTCCAGATCGCGCAGGCTCCAGCTGACCGCCAGATACGCGAAAATGCCGCACGCGACGGCAATCAGCTCCTTCCGGATTGCCTCCGGTGCGGAGGTCGAGACGACACACAAGCCCATCGTCGTCAGGAAAAACGCGACGGTCTCCACGTCAAAGCTCCGTCTTCTTGCCAGCCGCAGCAGCGCAAAAAGCCCCCACTGCATCGCAATCAGCGCCAGAAAGCCCGGCAGAATCTGCCCGCCGTTTTCCGGCAGATGTACACACAGCTGCATACAGGCGAGCAGCTGATAAAGCGTCAGCACCAGAAGCGTCAGCCATGGGCGCACCACCGCCCGGCGGGTTCTTGCCTCCGCCTGGATGCGCTCCTGCTCCTGCGTGATGGGAACGAGCGTAAAATCAACGCCGCCGAAGGACAAAACGTCCCCGAACTGCACGACCGCCAGCTGCGCCGGTTTCCCGTTGACCTGCACGCCCCCGGTCGAACCCGCATCCATGATGGTCCAGCTGCCGTCGTCATAGCGTGTCAGCACCGCGTGCGTGCGCGAGATTGTCGGATATTCCAGCGTCACATCACAGCCCTTTCCCCGCCCGATCAGGCTCTCCCAGTGCATAACGGGGATGCGGTCGCCGGTGGGACCGGCAAGCCACGCCCAGACCTCCGGCTCGCGCCGGAACAGCAGCAGCGACTTCCCGCACCGCAGCAGAATCACGAGTGCCAGTGCCGGAAAAACATAACGCAGCGCGCCGTCCAGCGCCAGAAGCGAAGGCGTCGATTCGATCGTATTCAAAAAAGTCTCCAGCGCCTGCTGCATGATACCCTCCTGTTTGGATTCAAAAGAAGCCGCTGCACGTGCAGCAGCTTGAGACTGTCCAAAAAGCTGGCGCTTTTGGGACAAAAGGGACTGCGCCTCGACTGCGCGCATAATTTGTGCGCCAAAAGCGCACAAATTCCACACTTGCGAGGCGATCAGTATATTTACCCGCAAGGAGTACGCGACATCCGTAAGCGGCAAAGCCGCTAACGGCTGTCCAGTCCGGTCGGCAAAGCCGCCGGATAACATGAATTTTCATTTTATTTCGCCCTGTGGGGCGAAACTCTACGAGGTTATTTGCACACCGAAGCCGCTGCACGTGCAGCAGCTTCTTTCCTGTTGCTATACGGATTTCGGCTCCTGACTCGGCGCTTTCTCTGCCGCGGTCTGCTGCGCAGCCTCCGCTTTGCGGTCGAGGTCGGCAACCTCGCGAATATCGTAATACTCGCCGGTGATGGTTGTCTTCTGCTTCTTGCGCAGCGCGGAGTTTACAATGTCGCTGATGATGAGGTAAATCACCGCGAACACCGGCACGCCCAGCAGCATCCCCGCAAAGCCGAAGATGCCCGCTGCAATCGTGATCGAAATGAGCACCCAGAAGCCCGAGATGCCGACGGTATTGCCGAGAATCTTGGGACCGATGACGTTGCCGTCCACCTGCTGCAAAACGATGATGAAGATGATGAAATAGAACGCCTGCAGCGGGTCTACCAGCAGAATGATCAAGGCGCTCGGCACCGCGCCGATGAACGGACCGAACACCGGAATGACGTTCGTCACGCCGACAATCGTCGCAATCAGCGCCGTATACGGCATCTTCATAAGCGTCATGCAGATGTAGCACAGCACGCCGATAATTACCGAGTCGATGATCTTGCCGATGATGAAGCCCGAGAAAATCCGGTTGATGCTGCTGCCCAGATCCAGCAGATGATTTGCCGCCTCCGGCTTACACGCCGCGACGACCATCTTCTTCGCCTGTGCCTGGAACGTGTCCTTCGACCAGAGAATGTAGATCGACGCGACCAGACCGATGATGAAGTTCGTGATCGACTTGACGACCGCCATGACAGACGTTGTGAGTGTGGCAAGCAGCTTCTGCACATCGCTCAGGAAGCTCGTCCTGACCCAGTTCTCCACATAGGTCTGCACCGTATTGAGCGCTTTTTCCACATACGTCCGGATTTCGGGGTTGTCCTCCAGCACATTGACCGCCCATTTTTCCAGACTCTGATAGTATTCCGGCGCGCTGTCGATGATGCTCATCACGCTCTCATAGAGCTGCGGCACCAGCATTGAGAAAAACGCATAGACGATGAACGCAGCAAAGATGAATGCGAAAACGAGCGAAATGCCGCGGCTGATTTTATACGCCTTCGAGGCTTTCACTCCCCGCTTTTCCAGCAGCGGCCGCAGCCGCAGGTCGACGAAGTTCACGATCGGGTTTAATAAAAACGCAATCACAATGCCCGACACCAGCGGCGAGAGAATCTTTCCGATCGCGCTCAGGAGCGAAAAAAAGCCCGGAAGATTCGTAAAAATCACCACCAGCAGAATGCTGATGAATATGACCGTCAGGGCGGTAAGCCCCCATTTGAAATATCGCCGGTCGTGCTGCTCGTGCATGCGCGTCCCTCCCATTCTCGTCCGGTTTCGGTTACAACTTAAAGTACCATATCAGAAAAAATCCGTCAAGAAGCTTAAGAATATCTTCACAATTTGTTTGCGTTTGCCGCGTCATATGCGCGAAGCCGCGCAATCTCCGCCGCATAGCCGGGCAGCTCGTTGGGCGTCTCCAGAATCATCGGAAGCCCCCGCAGCGCCGGATGCTCCACGATCCTGTAAAACGTCTCCATGCCGAGATAGCCTTCTCCGAGCCGTTCGTGCCGGTCCTTGTGCGCGCCGCAGGGATTTTTGCTGTCGTTGAGATGCAGCGCGTGAAGCTTCGAAAGACCGATGACCCGGTCAAATTCCTCCAGCACCGCCTCCAGATTTCCCGCGATGTCATAGCCGGCATCGCTGACATGACACGTATCGAGGCACACACCGAGCTTTTCCTGCATCGCCGTGCGGTCAATAATCGCCCGAAGCTCCTCAAACCGTCCGCCGACCTCCGTGCCCTTGCCCGCCATCGTCTCCAGCAGCACCGTGGTCGTCTGCCCCTCGAACATCGAGGCATCGAGCGTCTCGGCAATTTTCCGGATGCCTTCTTCCGTTCCCTGCCCAACGTGGCTTCCGGGATGGAAATTATAAAAATTTCCCGGCACAAGCTCCATCCGGTGCAGATCGTCGCGCATGGTTCGCCGGGCGAAGTCCAGCGTCTTTTCCTCTCTTGCGCAGGGATTGAGCGTATACGGCGCGTGGGCGACGATTTTTCCGATTGCGCCGCTATGCTGCATCATCACCAGCGCCTGCGCGTCCTGCGGGTCAATCTCCCTCGCCGCGCCGCCTCTGGGATTGCGGGTAAAAAACTGAAATGTGTTTGCGCCGATGGAAAGCGCGACCTTGCCCATGGCGGCAAAGCCCTTCGACGAGGACAGGTGACAGCCGATATATTGCATACTTTTCTCCTAATTTGTAAAATTTTCTTAAATCCTGCCGCAGCGTTTACAAAACGCCTTGTCAACTTTCCTTTTTTCAGGTAAAATCCAGATATAAGGGAGGGCGATGCAGATGCCGCGGTCTGAAAATCAGAAGCTGAAACTTTTGTATCTCAAAGAACTCTTTGAAACGCAGTCGGACGAGCAGCACATTCTTTCCATGCAGGATATTGTATCCTACCTTGCCGCGCGCGGCATCCGCGCCGAGCGCAAGAGCGTCTATGGCGATATTGCCTGTTTGCAGGAGTTCGGCATGGATATCGTGCTGCAAAAGGGACCCGGCGGCGGATACTTCCTTGCCTCGCGCCCGTTTGAGCTGGCGGAGCTGAAGCTGCTGGCGGGCGCCGTGCAGGCAAGTAAATTCTTGTCCGAGCGCAAATCCGTCACATTGATCGAAAAGCTCTCGACGCTTTGCAGCAGCTACCAGGCGGCGCAGCTCGAGCGGCAGATCACCGTCCGCGACCGCGTCAAGTCGATGAACGAGAGCATCTACTACACCGTTGACCGCATTCATGAGGCAATCGCGGACAACAAGCAGATTCGCTTCCGCTATTTTGACTGGGGCGTAGACCGGCGCAAGCACGAGCGCCCGGGTGAGTATTTTGCCAGTCCCTACGCACTGGTCTGGGACAACGAAAACTATTACCTGATCGCCCACTCCGAGCGTCACGGGCTGACACACTACCGCGTCGACAAAATGGCAAAGCTCGCCATCACCAAAAAGCCCCGCATCATCACCGAGCAGGCAAAGCAGCTCGACCTGACCCGCTACGGCAAAACCGTCTTCGGCATGTTCTCCGGCACGCCGCAGCAGGTGAAGCTCCGCTTCCGCAATTGCCTCGCCGGTATCGTCATCGACCGCTTCGGAAAAAGCGCCATGCTTGTGCCGGACGGTGACAGTCACTTCACGTTTACCACCGAGATTGTCCTGTCTCCCGTTTTCTACGGCTGGCTGGCAGGCTTCGGCGAGCAGGCGGAGATCGTATTCCCCGCGTCGGTGCGCGAGGACTTTGCAGATCTGTGCCGCCGGGCACTCGCACTGTATGAGTCCTCCCGCGAAGAATAAAGCCAAACAACGCCCGGCAAAGCGCTGCTTTGCCGGGCGTTTTGCGTCTTATTTGACCTTTGCAATCAGCTCTGCCGCGGGCATGACGCCGTCGAGATTCACCTGCTCCATCTTGCCTTCGTCGCACAGACGCGCGGTGTCGGGGTCGATGGGAAGCCGCGCCAGCACCGGCAGGCTGTACTCCAGCGCAATCTCCGAAAGCTTGCTCTTGCCGAAAATCTCAACCGTCTTGCCGCAGTCGGGACATTTGAAATAGCTGTAGTTCTCCACGAAGCCGTAGACCGGCACATCCATCATCTTCGCCATGTTGACCGCCTTGGAGACGATCATGGACACCAGACTCTGCGGGCTGGTAACGAGAATCACGCCGTCAATCGGCAGCGACTGGAAGACCGTCAGCGGCACATCGCCCGTTCCGGGAGGAAGGTCGACGAACATGTAGTCCACGTCTCCCCAGCAAACGTCGGTCCAGAACTGCTTGACCGCGCCCGCGACCACAGGTCCCCGCCAGACGACAGGGTCCGTCTCCTTGGGCAGCAGAAGATTGATGGACATGATCTTGATGCCGTCTTTCGTAACGGCGGGGATGATGCCATCGTCACTTCCGACTGCGGGCTGATGCAGACCGAACGCCTGCGGAATGGACGGTCCTGTGATGTCGGCGTCGAGAATTGCCGTCTTGTAGCCGAGCTTGTTCATGGCGACCGCCATCATGGACGTCACGGTCGACTTGCCGACGCCGCCCTTGCCGGAGACGACGGCGATGACATGCCTGACGTTGGAACGCTTGTTGGCAGGAGCCAGAAGGCTCTCCGGGCTGCGGCTGGAGCAGCTTTCGCCGCAGCTGTCGCAGTTGCCGCTGCACGATGCACTCATAAGAAAAATCTCCTTTTTTGTTTTATTCTAACTCCCGGTTGGGGAAAAGTCAAATTTTTTGGTTCTGGAAGAGGACTTCCAGAGCGTCTTTTTTGCCGTGGCAGCAAAAAATCACAGTGCTGCCTTCACAAAGGCAAACACCTCCCGCAGGAGATAATTCACCCGCAAAATCTCGGGCCAGGTCCTGCTTGCCAGTCCATACGGCTCCATGCCGAGCTTCTTCGCCAGGTATTTGGCGCGGCAGAGATGAAAATCACTCGTGATGATCAGCACACGGTCGGTCCGCATGCCATGCGCCTGCGCAAGCGTCCGGGAAAACTCCAGATTCTCGCGCGTGTTGCTCGCCTGCTCCTCCAGCAAAACCCGGCTTTCGTCCACACCGCGCGCGGTGAGATAGTTTGCCATGACGGACGCTTCCGTATACGCTTCGTCCGCGCCCTGCCCGCCGGAGACGACGACGCTTGAGCGCGGATGCTCGTCTAAATACTCCAGCGCCAGGTCGAGCCGTTTCTTGAGTGTCAGCGACGGCTGATCTCCCTGCACCTGCGCGCCCAGCACCACGACAAACTCCGGCGCATCTGCGCCTTCCGGCGCGTTTGGGCGTCCCTCGCGGTCAATATATAGCATTGCCCCGAACACTGTCAGCATGCAAACGCCGGTAAGCGTCAGTAAAACCACACGCCACGTCCTCTCGTGTTTTTTTCCGCGCAGCAGCCGCAGCGCAAGACACACCGCGCCCAGCGCCAGAAAGCACAGCCCCGTCATCGCCACATGAAACGGCAGCAAAATACACACAATGCCGAGAACTGCAAAAATTGCCGCCAGCACATACAGCGTCATACGTTCTCCTCCAGCTGCAAACTCAGGCTCTCCCACTCGTCCATCATGCCGGAGAGCTTTGTCTCTTCCGTTTGCTTCTCCTCCATCAGGCGCGAAAGCTCCTGATAGTCGGCGCCTGCCGCCGCGATTTTTTCGTCCAGCCCGGCAATCAGCGTCTCCTGCTTTTCAATGTCGCGCTCGAGCGTCTTGATTTTCTTCTCGATTGCCTTGCTGCCGCCGGTACTTTTGGGTTTTTCCTTTTTTTCGCGCTTTTCCTTCGCGGCAGGCGCCGCCTGCAATGCCTCAAAGGCTTTGATCGAGCGGTATTTTTCATAGCCGCACGGAAAATCGCGAATGGTCTGGTTTTCCAGTTCCCAGATGCGCGTGGCGAATTTGTCCACAAAATAGCGGTCGTGGGACACGAACAGCAGCGCGCCCTCATACTCCTCCAGCGCGTCCTCAACCCACTCTCTCGACGCCAGGTCCAGATGGTTCGTCGGCTCGTCGAGAATGAGCAGATTGATTTTCTCGTCCATCAGCATGCACAGCCGCAGCCTCGACTGCTCGCCGCCGGAGAGCGAGGAAACGGTCTTGAACACGTCCTCGCCTTCAAAAAGATAGGCGCCCAGCCGGTCGCGCGCGGTCTGCACGGTGCAGTTTTTCTCATACAGCATCGTGTCAAGTAACGTCCGCTCGGGGTGCTCGAAGTGGATAATCTGCGGCAGATACGCCCACTTGACCGTGGGACCGAATTTGATCTTGCCCACGCCCGCTTCCTCTCCGAGCAGAACCTTCAGAAAGGTCGTCTTGCCTGTGCCGTTGTCGCCCAGCAGCGCAATGCGCTCGCCGCCTGCAACCTGCAGGTCCACGTCATGAAACAGCGTCCTTCCGTCAAACGCCTTGCCGAGCCCCTTGACCGTCAGCACCTCGTCGCCAAAAAAGTCCCGCTCGGCAAAGCGCGCGCGCATGGTCTTTTCTATCTTCGGCTTTTCGGTCTTTTCAATCCGGTCCATCCGGTGCTGGATGGACATCGCGCGCCGGTAGAGCGTGCGGTTGTTGATGCCCCAGCCCTTCATGCGCTCAAGCGTAAAGCCAAGCTGCGAGAGTTTTGCCTGCTCTTTTTCATACTGCTTGAGCTGCAGCTCAAAGCGCGCCTGCTTTTCCTGCACGTAGAACGAATAATTGCCGGAGTAAAACTCCGCCTTGCCGTTTGAAATCTCAATGATACGGTTGACCACACGGTCCAGAAAATACCGGTCGTGGGAAATTGTCAGAACTGTCCCCTTAAAGCGCGAGATGTATTCCTCCAGCCACTCCACTGCGTGCATATCCAGATGGTTGGTCGGCTCGTCGAGCAGCAGGATGTCGGTCTTCTCGAGAAGCAGCCGCGCCAGATTCACTCTCGTCTTTTCCCCGCCGGAAAGAGAGGAAAACAACTGCTCGCGCTGCGATTGCGGAATCGCCAGACCGTTGCAGATCTTGTCCGTCTCGGTGTCGATTTCATACCCACCGCCGGCTTCGAAGCGGTTCGTGAGCGCGTCGTACTCCGTCAATATTTCCTTCGGCGTATGCTCGGTCATCTGCCCCTCCAGCTCGCGCATGCGAGCTTTGATTTTGTCCAGCCCGGAGAACGCCGCGCGCAGCACGTCGCTGACCAGAAATTCCGGCGGATAAACCGGAATCTGGGAGATCAGCCCCACCTTTTTGCCCTGCGCGAAGGCAATCGTGCCGGAATTATAATCAATTTCGCCCGTCAGAATCTTAAACAGCGTCGTCTTGCCCGCGCCATTTTTGCCGAGCAGACCGACGCGCTCGCCCGACTGCACGTCAAAGCTGATACCGTCTAAAAGATTCCCGTCCTCGTCAAAGCTCTTGACAAGGTCCTTTACAGAAATGTCAATCATGTTGTTTCCTCAAACAGCGAGAGAAATTCCTCCCGCGTATATAATAAATTCAGCGCATCCAGCAGCGCGTTCGCGCTCATGTGCGTCGGAAATCGCAGCCGACTTAAAAATGCCTCGCGCTTTTTCTGACTGTCCGGTCTTCCGGAAAGTCCGGCGGTATAAAGATCGAGCTTCGTGATGCTTCCGCCCGTCTTTTTCCCCGTCTCGCCGTCAACCTCCGCGCCCGCGTTGGAAAGTGCTTCCAGGAGAATTTCCTTCGTCATGCCCTCCACGCCGAGCAGCCCCTCTTTTCCGGGTGCGCGCTTGCGCTTTTCCTTGCCTGGAATATCGGGGATGTAGGCGTGCAGCACGCCCTCTTTGGGCAGCGCGCCCTTTAAATAATTGCGGATCACAAAGCCCGCGCCGTCGGAATCGGTGAAGATAATCAGCCCCGTCGTCTGCGCTGCGCGCCGCAGCAGCGCCAGAAGCGCCTTATCGTGCATCACGCCGAAGCCGTGCGTCTGAAAAATCGTCGCGTCGACAAGCTGCGAGAGCGTGTTCTGATCATATTTTCCCTCGACGACAATCGCCTGCCTGATCTTAACCACGGCGCGCCTCCTGCCAGAGCGCCGCAATCAGGACCTCCAGAAGCCGCTCCGGGTCGTCCACGCTTCGCTTCATGTCGCGGTCCGCCTGTAAGCACAGCTCCACCGCCCGCGCGCAGAACGCCTCCGGAACCTTCCGCGCCGCAGTAAAGGTAAGGTTTGCCGCGTAGCTGCTCTTGTTGCCGGTCAGGTCCATGAAGGTCTGCTGGTTTTTGCCGCAGGCGGCAAGCGTTCTGGCGTAGTAAAGCCTTCGGATCTGCGAGCCGACCGCGCCGAGAATGGCAATCGGCTCTGCCTGCATGGCGAACAGCTCCTGCAATTTGGTCAGCGCCAGCTGAAAATTCCCGTCTGCCACAGCGTTCGAAATATCAAAGGTCTGCGCATTGAGAACCGGCGTCACCACCGCGTCGATGTCCGAGCGCTGGATTTCTTCTCCGGAGGCATAGGCAGAGAGCTTTCTGATTTCGCCGGACAGCTGCGTCATACCGCCGCCGGTCAGAAAAATCAGATAGCTCGCCAGCTTGTCGGAAATCAGCTTTCCCTCCGCCCGGAAGTGCCGCGCAATCCACGTGCAAAGCTCCCGCTCCGAGGGCTTCTGAAATTCCACCACCTGCGCGCACTTTTTGAGCGTGTCCGAAAGCTTGCGCAGCTGCCCGTTCGGCTTATACTCAATCGTATCGTAGCAGAACACCAGGCACACATAGTCCGGCAAATCCTCAAAAATGCCGCGGTACTGCTCTCTTGCCTGCTCGGGGAGCTTAAAAAGGTCCACATCGTCCACGCGCACCAGCGTCCGCTCCGCCATCATGGGCATCGCCTCCACCGCATCCAGAAGCGCCTGCGGAGAAATGCTTGCGCTGTCAAAGCGGTGACTGTTGAACTCCGCGGCAGGACCGCTCGTCAGCTTTTTTGTCAGCTCCGCGAGATAGTAATCCCGCAGAAACGCCTCCTCGCCGCAGAAAATATAGAAATTTCCCAGGCTGTTATTTTTCAGGTCCTGCTTGAACTGCCGCAGAGTATCGTCCGTCTGCCCGGTCTGTTTTTTTGCCATCAGTTGCCTCCCCGGATGACGATGGTTCCCATTTCATCCGTCCGGTAAATTGCCGCGCCCGCGCTTTGGATACGCGCAAGCGTCTGCGCCGCCGGGTGCCCGTAGGAATTGTCCGCACCGACGGAAAGAATCACGGTCCGCGCGCCGGTCCGCGCCAGAAGCGCGTCGCTGGTTGAGGTCGCAGCGCCGTGATGCCCGGCGACCAGAAGTTCGATGCCCCGCAGCTCGTTTTGGGATAAGAGCCGGTACTCCTCGTTCTGACTCAGATCGCCAGTTATTAGAATATCATATTTTTCGTGCGCTGCCAAGACGCAAAGCCCGCCGTCGTTGCCGCTTTCCTGAAGATCGGGTCCTAACACGCGGATTTTCCCGCGCTCCGTCGGAAATTCCAGATCTTCGCGCACAAAGCGCATCTGCGTTCCGTTCTCCCGCGCCGTTCGGATGATCGTCTGCAGCATGGCGCTTTGCTCTTTCAGCGCTGTCATGGGAAGATACAGCGTTTTGACCTGCACACGCGACATGAGCTGCGCCGCGCCGTTGCAGTGGTCTGCGTCCGGGTGCGTCAGAAAAAGCCGCTCGACCCGAAACACGCCGTTTCCCTCGAGATAGCGCGCGGCAAGCTCACCGCTCTCATTTTGCACGCCGCCGCAGTCGATCACGTTCGTCTCGCCGTCTGCCGTGTAAATCAGGCACTGCCCCTGCCCCACATCGAGCGCCGTGAACGTAAAGCCCGCGCTGCGGTAATCGAGCGCGGAAAGCCCCATGCAAAGCGTAAACGTGACGGCAATGCACCCGAGCGTCAAAGACGCGCGCAGCCTTTTCGGCTGTAAACAGATCATCCACACTGCGCAGAAGAAAAATACCGTCCATGCCGCGGCATACGGGTTATCCAGAGAAACCGCGCTGTAAGGAAGCCGCGAGAACGCGCCGATCACGCCAAGCACCAGCTGCGCCGCGCGCCCGATCAGCCAGCCGGGTCCCAGCCCGAGCGCCTGCCAGATGCACGACGCCGCCGTCAGCGCCAGTCCTGCCGAGAAAATCAGGCTGATCAGCCACAGACAAAGTGCGTTCGTCACAAAGCCAGACACGGACACCACACCGAAATAGACTGCACAGATCGGAAGGGAAAACGCGCTTGAGGCAAGCGAGCAGCATGTCGCGGTAATGCCGGGTCTAAGTCCCCGCGCGAGAAGCGGATGATTGTCCTCCAGATGCGCGTAAACTTTCGACTCGACCATCGCGTGGTACAAAGGCTTCGAAAACAGCAGAATGCCGCCTGTCGACGCAAACGACAGCAGCAGCCCCACGTTGCGCAGCGACCACGGGTTTTCCGCCAGCAGCGCCAACAGCGCAGCAGAAAACGCCGTCCACGGGTCTCGCTCGCGCCGTGCCAGTCCCGATATAAGCAGCATCGTCTGCATGATACCCGCGCGGACACTTGAAGCGTTTGCGCCTGTCAACAGTACGAAAAACCAGACGAGCGGAATGCCCAGTGCGGCACAGAGCACACGCTTTTTCGCGCAGAGCAGCATCACCAGCCCCGCAAGCAGACTCACATGCATGCCTGATACCGCCACCACATGATACACACCGCTGCGCGATAAGTCATTTCGCAGCGCGTAGGAAAGGTTCTGTTTATCGCCCGTCAGAAGTGCCTGCATGAATCCGGCTGTATCCGCCGAAAAGATTTCCGTGCATATCCGCTTGAGCCGCTCGGCGGCGTAGACTGGGAAATACCGCAGCGAGTGTGTCCCCGCTTCAACCGTCAGCTCGCCCTTTGCCGACGCACACATCCAGACCCCGCGCGAGGCATAATATTCGTCGCGTTCCAGATTGTCCGGGCTTGCCGCGCGCAGCTTTGCCGTACACGTGACGCGGTATCCGGGCGAAAGCGCCTCGTCAGACGAATAGTAAAGCACCGCGCGAATCCCCCGCGGCTCTGCGTTCACACGCACCAGCACCGCGCTTCCATATCTCGATTTTGTCGGATACTCCAGAACCTCCGCCGAAATTTCTGCCTGCTCCCGCGCGCAGAATGCTTCAATCGGACGAAGCAGCACTGCCCGGTAGCCGCCGCACCATGCAAGCGCCACCGACAGCCCCAGAAGCGCCGGCATAAGCCGCTGCAAATGCAGCTGCTTCCGGAAAACCAGCGCCAGCACACAGAGCGCCGCAGCAATTGCCGACAGAAGGTATGCGCCGGAACGAAGTCCTGCCACACACGCGGCGCAGCCGATCGAAAAGCCGGCTGTAAACCGGCACAGGCGTCTCATCGTTTTCGCTCGGTCAGCCCGAGCAGATAGTCGGTCGATACATGATAATACTCCGCCAGCCGGATCACCGCCCAGACCGGAATTTCGCGCTCGCCAAGCTCATAGCGCCGGTAGACGCACCGCTGCATATTCAAATAGTCCGCAACCGCCTGCTGGGTCTGGTCGGCATCCTCCCGCAAATCGCGGATTCTGGAAAAGTACATGTTTCATCACCGGAAATGATGATACCATATGGTGCCATTCGCAAGCAGAAAAGATACCATACGGTCTCATTTTTTCGCCGCAATCCGACGGCTCCGGCAGTTATTTCCAGCGCACTCCTCCGAAAAATGCCGCCCGAAGTCTTCCTCCGGGCGGCACAATCTCAGGGTCCTTATTCAGCCTTGTCCTCGCTGCCGGAAACCTCGATCTTGATTTCCGGGGTCTCGGCGGGCGCTTTGGGCGCGGTCTGTCCGCAGCAGCAGGGCGTCTCGGTGCAGGCGCAGGGCGCTTCTTTGGAGGCTGCTTCTTTCTGCGCGGGCTTCTCGTCTGCGAAGTCCTCTTCGGATGCCGCAGGCGCCTCAGCGGGAACCTCGTCGGCTGCCTTCACGTCGTCGATGTAATCCTTCAGCTCGGCAATGAGCTTTTTGGACTCGTCGATCTTCTGGCACCACGGAAGATACTCTGCCGTGTCCATCTCTTCGCCGACGGCATAGTCCCGGTAATAGAGCTTGCCAAGCTGCGCCTCCGCCTTGCGGATCTTGTCTTCCTCGGCGTAGATCGAAACGTTTGCCTTTGCCACAGCAGCAAGAATCTTTGCCTTCTGGGCCGCCGTCTGTGCAGCGTCGACCGCAAACTTCTTGACACTTTCAAAATTTTCAGTCAGATTCATAAAAAGAACTCCCTTCTAAGTTGTAACTGCTTCTTATTTCGCATTATAGCACACTTTTTTGTTTCTGTGGAACCTTTGTACATTTTTTTCAAAAAGTTCACATTTCGTCCGGCTTTTCTGTCGGCGCTTCCTGCGTCCGCGGCGCGTGGCTGACAAACAGGTCCTTCCGCTGCGGCTTCTTTTTCAGACGCACCCAGGCGATGATGCCGGCTGCCGCAACAAACGACACCGCCGCCACCAGCTGGCTGACGCGGATACCGGTCGAGAACAGATACAGGCTGTCAGTGCGAAGTCCTTCGATCCACGCTCTTCCCAGACCGTACCACGCGACATAGAGCAGAAATATCTCGCCGTCAAACTTCCGCTTTTTGCAGTAGAAATGCAGCGCGATAAAGCCGACCAGGTTCCAGACCGATTCATACAGAAACGTCGGATGGTAATACGTTACCTTGCCCGCCGCGTCGACGAGTCCCATCTTGAAAAACGAGTCTGTCACGCTGCCGTGCGCTTCGCGGTTCATGAAGTTGCCCCAGCGGCCGCAGATCTGCCCGATGATCACGCCCATCGCGGCGTCATCCAGCATGACCAGCGGCGGGATTTTCTTCACCCGGCTCAGAACCAGAACCGTGATCGCGCCGCCGATGATGCCGCCGTAGATCGCAAGTCCGCCCTCCCAGATGTAGAGCATCGAGATGGGATTGTCGCGGTAGAGATCCCAGTAGAACACGCAGTAATAAAGCCGCGCGCAGATAACGCCGATGGGCACTGCCCACAAAACAAGGTCCAGCACGTCGTCCTGCGTGATGCCGAAGGTCTTCGCGCGGTACATCATATACAGAACCGCCAGCAGAAAGCCGCCTGCGATAAGGATCCCGTACCAGTAGATGTCCTTTCCCAGCACCGTGAAGGCGACGGGGTTCGGGTCCACGGTAATGCCGAGATTCGGAAACGAAATCGGTGACGTCAGCAGCATGATTTTTCCTCCTTTTCGCGCTTCGGCCGGATGACCGACACGAATGCCAGCTCTTCTTTGACGTTCTCGCGGATGAATTGTTCCACATCCTCCGCCGTCACGCCTGCGTAAATATCCGGGTAGTCCAAATATTCCGCGCCGTCAAAGTAATACGCGCACATGCGGTAGCACGTGCCCTCGAAGCCGTCGAGCCCGCGCAGCCTGCGTCCGGTGACGGATTTTTTGAGCCGGTCCAGCAGCGCCCGGTCGACGCCGGTATCGGTCACACGCGCCGCCTCCTGCAATACCTCGTGCAATATGCGCTCTGGCTGCTCGCTGTCTCCGCAAAGCTCCAGAAGCGCCATGCCCTTCATGCGCTCGTAATCGACCGAAAAATCGGCGTCGATGACATTTTCATCATAGAGCTTCTGGTAGAGCTTCGACGATTCTCCGATCAGAATTTCGCCTGCCAGCTCGCCGATCAGCTCCATGCGCATTGCGTCCCGCCCGCGCCCCGCGTCCGGGCAGCGGAAGCCGATGGCAAAGGCGGGCATGGAAATCTCCATTTCCTTTTCAATGCGCCGGTTCTGGACCTCCTGCGGCTCCGGCGCGCCGTAGCAGCGCTCCACCCGCGCAGGCTTCCCTTCCGGCGTCTGGCGGCGCACCTGGTCGATAATGCTCCGCGCGTCCACATCGCCGATCACGCAGACAGTCAGGTTCGACGGGTCATAGAACGTGTCGTGGCAGAGCCTCAGGGTTTCAGCTGTAATATCCTGAATGCTCTCGAGCGTTCCTGCAATGTTGTTTCGCGCCGGATGGTTCTGATACATGATCCGGAACAGGTTTTCCATCACGGCAGAGTCTGCGCTGTCGTCATACATCCGGATTTCCTGCGCGATGATGCCGCGCTCTTTCTGTACGCTCTCTTCCGTAAAATACCCGGTCGTGACCATGCGCAGCAGGATCTCCAGATTTTCCTCCAGATGCTCCGTACACTCGACGTAGTACGCCGTCATGGTGTAGCTCGTAAAGGCGTTGTTTGCGCCCGCGTACTTTGCAAATTCCTGCATTGCATTCCCCTCGGGCAGATCAAACATCTTGTGTTCGAGATAGTGCGCCACGCCCTGCGGGGTCGTATATTTTTTGCCGTTCAGAATAAACTCCGCGTCAATCGAACCGTAGTCGGCCGCGACGAACGCATAGCGCTTGGCAAAGCCGGGCTTTTCGATCACGCGGACCACCAGCCCGTTTGCAAGGCGCTCTTCAAAATAATGCTCTGCCAGCTTCGGAAAATCCTTTCGTATCACGCCTGCACCCCCTGAAGCTCATAAATGGTATCCAGCCGCAGCGTGCGCGCCGCCTGTGCTGCTTCCTCTTTCGTTACGCGCGCAATGGCGTCGGACAAATCCCGCATCGTGGCGCTGCTTTCCAGCAGAATCTGTCCCATATAAAAGTCGTCCAGCCGTCCGGGGCTGTCCATCGCAATCCTGAGGTCCGATACAAGATAGCCGCGCGCCGATTCCATCTCGTAGTCGCTGATCTCGCCCTCGCAGCACGCCTCGAGCTGACGCAGAATTTCCTTCTTCGCCGTCTCCAGCTTGGAAAACTCCACGCCCGAGGATACCACAAGCACGCCCTTGAACTTTTCAAACGACGCGCTCGCGTAATAGCACAGGGACATCTGCTCGCGCACGTTGGTAAAGAGCTTGCTCGTCGCGCCGCCGCCGAAGACCGTCGCTGCCAGCACCAGCGCCGGATAGCGCGGATCGTTTGCCGTAATATCGGTAAAAAAGCCGAGGCTCAGCTTGCCCTGCGTCACGTCCAACCGCTCCGTCTTCTCCTGCACTGACCGCGCCGCAGGCGCGGGCGTCGTTCCAACCGGAACAAGCTGCCCGGCACGCGGAAGCGCTTTGAGCGTCTGCCGCAGAACCTCTATCACCCGCTCCGGCGCAAGGCTTCCCATGTAGAACAGCTCCACGCGGCTGGTCGCCAGAAGCGCTTCATAATGCGCATACAGGCTCTGCGGGGTCATTTCGTCCAGATCCTCCGGTTCTCCGATACGGGGCACACCGTAGGGCTGTCCGGCGCACATGGTACGCAGCAGCTGGGAGTTTGCATAGCTGCGCTTGTCGTTGATGCGCGCGAGCATAGCGTTGAGCAGATTCTGCTTTTCGCTCTCCACCACGCCAGCCGGAAACGCGCCGTTTTCCAGCCGCGGCGCAAGCAACAGCTCGGAGAGGAACTCCATCAGAGGCGCAAACACCGGCTCCTGCACATACTCGTCCTGCACATAGTCGCAGTAAAAGCCGACCAGCTGCACCTCGCCCTTTTTGCGGATCAGCGTTCCGATGCTCGCGCCGTATAGCTCGTCGAGCCTCGCGGAAACCGAGGCGATGTCCGGGTGCTGCACACTGCCGCGCAGCAGCACGCTCGGAATCAGCGCATTCGCCGCCGCCTCTTCCTTTTTCATCGGCCGCAGCAGATTGAGGCTGAAGCAGCCGGTCTTGAATTTGTCGGACTGCACCGCCGTCAGATATACGCCGGGCAGAATCTGGGTTCGATGGTTCATACGATTCATCCTTATCCATTTCATTCATGCGTCACATCATAGCATACAATGCGCAAAAAGTAAAACCGCTGTGGAGAAAACCCGTGTAAAAAATACTTGTTATTCCGGCGGTTTTCATGTAAACTGTATCATGTATTATTTTGACCCTTCTAAAGGAGGACTATCATGCAGTGGATTGAAGTTTGCATCAAAACCACCTCGCAGGCAATTGAGCTTGTCGGCGAGCGGCTGACGATGCTCGGCTTCGACAGCTTTATTATGGACGATCAGGACGAGTTTCACGAGTTTCTGGAAAACAACAGGCAGTACTGGGACTATGTGGACGAGGGTCTGGAAAAGCAGATGCAGGGCTTGAGTCAGATCCGGCTCTACCTTGAAGACTCCCCCGCCGCACCGGAGACGATCTCCTATCTCAAAGATCAGCTGCGGCTGCTTCCGCAGCAGTATCCTTCCATCGAATTTGGAACACTCGAGGTGTCGTTGGATCATGTGAAGGACGAGGACTGGGAAAACAACTGGAAGCAGTACTATCAGCCGCTCAAGATCGGCTCGAAGCTTCTGGTTGTGCCCGAGTGGCTGCACCCGGAAAACCCCGAGCATCGCGTGGAGGTGCTGCTGGACCCCGGCATGATCTTCGGCACCGGCGCGCACGCCTCGACGCAGATGTGCATGGAGGAGCTTGAGCGCGCCATTCAGGGCGGCGAAGAGGTGCTGGACCTCGGAAGCGGCAGCGGCATTCTGTCGATTACCGCGCTGCTTCTGGGCGCGGAGCATGCCACAGGCGTGGACATTGACCCCAAGGCAGAGGATATCGCCCGCCAGAACGCCGCCATCAACCAGCTGGGTCCGGACCGCTTCACGGCGCTGACCGGCGACGTGATCGGCGACAAGGCAATGATGGAAAAGCTCCAGAAGCGCTACGATATTGTGCTTGCCAACATCGTTGCCGACGTGATCATTCCCCTTGCGCCTGCGGCGGCAGGCTTTTTGACCGAAGACAGCGTCTTCATCTGCTCCGGCATTTTGAACACGCGCCTTTCCGAGGTTCTCGCCGCGCTGGAAAAAGCCGGCATGCAGATTCTCTCGACCCAGCAGCAGGATGACTGGTGCCGTGTAACGGCGGCGCTGGCGTAAGGAACAGGAGGCGACGCGATTGCGCATTTTTTCCTATCGCAACAAGCGGCTTCTCAAGAGGACGCTTCTCATCGCCCTTGCCGTCCTGCTCGGTATTCTGGCGCTGATTGTCTGCCGGTTTATCTATCTCGGCAGATTTGTGACCTATGACAATGCGGGCGCGCATCTGAACTACGAGCAGCATCTGACCGCGACGCGCACGCCGGAGCCCGCTGTCTCCGATGAAGATTTTTCATTTGACACAGTGCTGGACGCTGCATCGGAGGAAGACGGAGACGCCGCGCAAACGGCAAAGCTCACCGGTTATTATATCACAACCACAATGCTTGCCTCCGGCGTCGATCAGGTGCGCGCGGCGCTTTCCCAGGCAGACGACTATAACGCCGTCATGGTAGACGTCAAAAGCATCTTCGGCAGCTTCTACTATTCCACCGCCATTTCCGGCGCGGCAAAGGCGACGGTTCTGGACATCAAGCAGGTCGACCAGCTGATTGCGGAGCTTGCGCAGCAGAAGGGCATAACGCTCATTGCGCGCGTGCCCGCGTTCTCCGACCCCGAGTACGCGCTCAAGCACCAGTCGCAGGCGCTGCCGCTGTATAACGGCGCGCTGTGGACCGACGAGCACGACTGCTACTGGCTCAACCCTTACAGCAACGACGTGCAGGGCTATTTGACCTCGATTGCGCTGGAGCTTGCCGGGCTCGGCTTTGACGAGGTGCTGTTCGACAACTTCTACTTCCCGGATTCCGACCGCATCTCCTGGACCGGCAGCGTCACAAAGCAGGAGGCAATTCTCGATGCGGCGGACAATCTGTCGGCGAACCTTCTCAACCAGTCCATCCGCCTCGACCTTGGCACCAATGACCCCGAGGTCGCCGCCTATGGCGCCCGGGCATTTATCACAACGAACAACGCCTCGCAGATTGACGACGATATCGCCGCGCTTTCTGACGTTCTTCCCGATACCGCCTCGCAGATTGTCTACCTTACCGACTCCCGCGACACCCGCTTCGATGCCTGCGGCGCACTGCGCCCGCTGCTCGACGAAACCGAATAAGCGCAAAGGGCGCGCCGCAGCCGCGGCGCGCCCCGTTTTTGATCTGTGCCAGCACAAAAAGAAGGACACGCAAATGGCGAACACGCATAAGGACAACAATAGCATACCGTTCAGAGCAAATGAAGGCTTTCCGGTTTCCCGGAAAGCCTTCGCCAACCGTTTTGACATATTATTACAAATTGCTACACCGATCTTATATGCCCCACTGCTTTGAACTGCATATGTAAACTGTACAAGGGCAAAAGTTAGACAAAATGCCCGAATGTTCTAGGTCAGAATGTTCGGGGGATTTTTACATATCTGATCTGTAATTGCGCACCATGAAACGGTCACAACCGTAAGAAAGAATCTCAACTGAGCCGTAAAGCAATGACAGCTTCTCCCGGATTTCATCTGTAGAAGCCTCTGCCATAGGCAGCTCCGCTGCAATCACTCCATTTTGCAGAAGATACAGCCGGTCGCAGTAGCTCATAGCGAAATTTGGATCATGTAGCGTGATCAGTCCAGCCCGCCGTTCCTGTCGAATGCTCTGGCGGATAAGTTCCAACATCCGATGTCGATTGGTAAAATCAAGAGCGCTAGGGTAGTATTATCTTCAAATGGTAGGACTTTAATGCTGAGAGTCATTCACGGAATATCCCAAGCGCAGAGAAATCTCGATCGCCGTGCGCTGAAGCTCAGGCAAAAGAACCTGCTGCATCCGCGACTCTGTCATGCGTTCGAAACTGTCAAATGCGCTGATTGCACCAGCAACATTTCCGGAATAGTCATAAATAGGGACAGAAATACATCTATGTCCCATCTCACATTCTTCGTCATCAATGGCATACCCTTGGTGTCGGATGCGGGAAAGCTCCTCAAAAAGTTTTTGGGGGTCTGTGATCGTTTTTTCTGTTAATCGCTCAAGGCCGCGTTCGGCAATAATTTCTTCCACTTTTCGCTGTGAGAAGGAACTGAGCAGCATCTTGCCTGAAGCAGAGGTATGGATG
Organism: uncultured Clostridia bacterium; assembly: GCA_937907715.1. Lineage (GTDB taxonomy): Bacteria > Bacillota > Clostridia > Oscillospirales > Oscillospiraceae > CAG-170. The sequence continues at coordinate 688 of CALERM010000054.1, read as the reverse complement.
GGAGCATTTTTTCCAATACGCAGCATTGTTTTCATAATGCGCCGGGGATTGTCAACAAAATCGAGATATAAAACGCTTTTATCCTGTTCAATCGCGAGCAGTGTGCCGGCATTTAAGACATTTGCAGCCTGGTTCAAAAACGGTGCGGCAATGCTGCGGAGCGATAAATCGGATTTTACAGCGTCGGCCAGACGGCAGATTTTCCACGTCAGCGCATAGCAGCCGGTTGAATCATCGCGGTAAGCATATCCTTGCGAACAGAGCGTTTTCAAATATCGGAGCAGCGTTGGCTGCGGCATAGAAAGTTTATCGGCCAAATCTTTCAGGCGGTTCGGCAGTCTGCTGGCGGCTAGACATTCCACAATTCGGAACAGTTTATCTGAAGATAGGTTTCCAATCTCCTTTTCGGCCATAGCATATCCCTCATCTCATTATTCTTTGTGTCGAATATCCTACACGATTTTCACAATCTTTTCAAGTCCTTTTTGGCATTGCTTTGCTATATTTAAAATCCAATTTTAAAAAATGATACTTCGTGTTAAAAGTAATTCATTTTTTTGAGCGCTTACTCCATTTTTTAAAACCTTTTTGCTTTAACAGCAAAAAGCGTTAGAGAGAATGAGATTTTTTGGAGGTCGATTGTAAAATGAAGTTGGACACTTAAGAAAAAATCCATAGTGATTTTCCC
>CALERM010000053.1 GCA_937907715.1 uncultured Clostridia bacterium | reverse complement strand
ACTGCATCACGGGCGTCTATGAGCCCACAAACGGCAAGGTCGAGTTCTGCGGCAAGACCATCGTGGAAAACCATCCGCAGGGCAAGATGAAAAAGCTCTACGCGGGCGATAGCAAGGAGCTGTATCCCCACGTGGTCTCGCATACGCCGGACTATATCACCAAAATGGGTATCGCAAGAACGTTCCAGAATATCCGCCTTTTCAAGTCCATGACGGTGTTCGATAACGTCCTGACGGCGATGCACCTGCGCAAGACCTCGAACGTCTTTTCCGCGACGTTCCGTCTGAACCGTAAGGAGGAAGCCGCGCAGCGCGAAAAGACGCTGGAGCTTCTGAAAATCGTGGGTCTGGACGATCTCAAGGACGAGCTGGCTACGTCTCTTCCCTATGGCAAGCAGAGAAGACTGGAGATTGCGCGCGCCCTGGCGACCGACCCGAAGCTGCTGCTGCTTGACGAGCCGGCAGCCGGCATGAACCCGCAGGAAACCGAGGAGCTGACGGCGTTTATCCGCAAAATCCGCGAGCAGTTTGGGCTCACCATTTTCCTCATTGAGCATCACATGAATCTGGTTATGGACATCTCCGACCGGATTTACGTCATCGACTTCGGTCGCCAGATTGCTGCCGGCGTTCCGGCAGAGATTCAGAACGACCAGCGCGTCATCGACGCATACTTGGGGGTGGACGAGGATGGCTAATATTCTGGAAATCAAAAATCTGGTCGTCTCCTACGGCGGCATCGAAGCGGTCAAGGGCATCGACCTGACGGTCGAAGAGGGCAAGATCGTGACCCTCGTCGGCTCGAACGGCGCCGGAAAGTCCACGACGCTCAAATCCATTGCGGGTCTGGTGAAACCGAAGTCCGGCGACATCCTCTTCAACGGACAGAGCCTGCTCGGCAAGTCCACCGACCAGATCGTCTCCACCGGCGTCACGCTCGTTCCCGAAGGGCGGCGCGTGTTCCCGAACCTGACGGTTGAAGAGAACCTGCGCATCGGTGCATATTTGCGCAAGGACTCCGTCAAGGAGGATATGGAAAAGGTCTACGAGCTGTTCCCACGCCTGAAAGAGCGCGAGTGGCAGCTGGCGGGCACGCTCTCCGGCGGTGAGCAGCAGATGCTGGCAGTCGGCAGAGCTCTGATGGCAAAGCCGAAGCTCGTCATGATGGACGAACCGTCTCTGGGTCTGGCGCCGCTGGTTGTCAAGGGCATCTTCGATATCATCAGGGAGATCAACCGCCAGGGCATCACGGTGCTGCTCATCGAGCAGAACGCGAACATGGCGCTCAAGACCGCCGACTGGGCATACGTCATGCAGACAGGCACCATTCTGATGCAGGGCGAGGGCAAGGAGCTTCTCGAAAACGAGGAGGTCAAGGCAGCCTATCTCGGCAAGGCAAAGTAACGACACAAAAAGCCGCTGCACATCGCGCAATGTGCGGCGGCTTTTGCGTCCTTCAGACAAGGTCCTTGGTAAAGTAATACTTGATGCCGGTGTAGGGAAATCCGTCCAGACGGAAAACCTCGCGGTAGCCGTGCTTTTTATAAAAGTCCGGCGCCTGAAAGCGGAAGGTGTTGAGAAACACGCGCTTTGCGCCGTAGTCTCTGGCAGCGTCCTCCGCAGCTTGCAGGAGCCTGCTTCCGACGCCCTGCGAGCGCAGGCTGTCTTCTACCCACAGAAGATCGATCAGCAGCCAGTTGCCGAAGAGTTTGCCGGTGAGTCCGGCGCGCCGGACGCCCGCGTCGTCCTCGTAAAAGATGCCGAGCGGCTTTTCATCCACCGGCTCAAAGTGGGGGATGTTGTAGGAAATCAGATTCTTCCGCAGCTGCTCCAGGTCTGCGCTTGTGACGTCGTTTGTGATGGTCAGCTTCATGCGTGCCTCCTTCCAATTACAGCGTGCAGCCGGGAAGCTGACGCGCAAGATACAGCGTCTGTGCAAAGCCCTCGGCGGCTTCCAGGTAGCCAACTGCGTTTTCCAGCGTGTCTGCCGCGCTTACCACGCCGTGTCCGCCGAGCAGGCACACGGGGCTTTTCAGAAGCGCCTGCTCGATGCCCTGATGGACCTCATGCGTGCCCGCTTTCCCATAGGGCAGGCATACAAGGCGCGAAAACGCCTTTCGAAGCGGCGTCTTTTCCGGCAGCACAAAATCGCGCTCCAATAGCGCATACGCCGTAAGATAGGGGCAGTGGCTGTGAATGACGGCGCGTTTCGTGGGGCATGAGCGGTAGATCGCCTGATGCAGGAAAAACTCGCTCGTGCGCGGATATTCTCCATCGAGCTGATTGCCGTCCATGTCCAGCACGCAGACGGTCTGCGGCGTCAGCCGCAGCTTCATGCGCTGCGAGGGCGTGATATAGATGCGCCCGTTTTCGCGGTCGCATAGCGAGAGATTTCCCTCCAGAGCGTTGACGAAGCCCTTGCGCTCCAGAAGCTGCGAAAAGAAAGCCAGTTCTTCCCGGTAATTCATAAATAGCCTCCTGAAACACTGAGATTGCGCGCTGCATTCTGCCGAACGCGCGCAAAATCCGAGTAGATGTCTATGCTTAGGGTGTATTCTTCCAACTGTCAACGCACCCGGACAGCG
>CALERM010000052.1 GCA_937907715.1 uncultured Clostridia bacterium | reverse complement strand
TAAGGGCGGCACAGGGAATCTGTGCCGCCCGAAAAACCTTGGTTTTGTCGTTTTTTGCGCATCACAAATTGCCCTTACTATTGCAAATAGTAAAGTAAAAGTAATATGCGCCAAAAACAAACTGAGCCATTGTCGGTTCTCCTCATCTAAGATGGTCTCATTCTAGCGCTGCAATGTGCAAAAGTCAATGGCAAAATCAGCCAATCGACAGAAAAAGTTGCATGGGGCTTGACAAGACTGTCTATTTATAATAGACTAAGATTGTCCATAGACAATAGACAGGAGGAACGCATATGACGGAAGGAAAGCTCGGCGCGGTGGAGTCGCGCTTTGCGGAGATCGTCTGGGCGCATGCGCCGCTTGCTTCGAGAGAGCTTGCGCGGCTCTGCGAGCAGGAGCTGGGCTGGAAGCGCACGACAACCTATAATGTGCTGCGCAAGCTCTGCGACAGGGGACTTTTTCAGAATGACGGCGGCACAGTCCGGGCGCGTATCTCGCGCGAGGCATTTTACTGCTCGCAGGGCGAGGCGCTGGTCGATGCGGCGTTTGGCGGGTCGCTTCCGGCATTTCTGGCGGCGTTTACAAAGCGGCGCGCGCTCAGCCGCGAGGAAATCGAGGAAATTCAGCGGATGATCGACGAGGCGGAGGCATAATATGGGAGCTTTCGTTGAAGCAATTATCAACCATTCGGATCATGTTTTTTCTGCGCTTCTCAACCGGGCGGCTGCGGCGACGCTTCTGATCCTGGCGGCATGCGCGTATCGCGCGCTGTTTGCGAAGGCGCCGAAATGGTCGCGGCTTCTGTTGTGGGCGCTGGCGGGACTGCGGCTGTGTCTGCCATTCTCCATCCAAAGTGCGTGGAGTCTGGTTCCGAGCGAGAAAATTCTCGATTACGAGACGGCGCAGTATGCGGCAAAGCCGGAAATCACAAGCGGCATTGCCGCGCTCAACCGGGCGGTGAACCCGGCGTTCGGGGAGAGCTTCGCGGCAACCCCGGCGGCAAGCGCCAATCCCTTGCAGATCTGGATGCATCTTGCGGGGATTGTCTGGGCAATCGGCGTTCTGGCGCTGCTGCTTGCGGCGCTGGTGAGCGTTTGGAAGCTCCGGCGGCGCGTGCGGGCGTCCATCGAGCTTACAGAGGGCGTGCGGCTGTGCGACGCGATCGACACGCCGTTTCTGCTGGGGCTTTTCCGCCCGACGGTCTATCTGCCGTCGCAGTTGCCGCAGCAGGAACGGGACGTTGTGCTGGCGCATGAAGCGGCGCATAAAATGCACGGAGACTGCTTGTGGAAGCCGCTGGGGTATGGGATTCTGTGCGTCTACTGGTTCTATCCTCCCGCGTGGCTGGGGTATGCGCTTTTCTGCCGCGATCTGGAGCTTGCGTGCGACGAGCGGGTGGTGAAGGCGTTCAGTCTCGAAGAAAAGAAGCGCTATGCGAGCGTGCTGCTGTCGTGCAGCGTACCGCGCGGGAGCTTCCCGGTCTGCCCGCTGGCGTTCGGCGAGGTTGACGTCAAAGAGCGTGTGAAGCGCGTGCTCGACAAAAAGCCCGCGAAAGTATTGGTTGCCCTCGCGCTTGCAGTCTGCATCGCCATCGGCGCGTGTTTCCTGACGGCAAAGCAGGATGCGCAGATCTACGGTCTATCCGCCGGCAGCTATGTCATGGACGAAGCGGATGCGGTTCAGCTTCTGCCGTCGCGGGTAACCTTCCGGATGTCCGGCAATCGACACGAATTTGTATTTATGCTCAGTCCGATTTCCTCTTATTATATGGCGGGGGAATTTACAATGAACGACGGCTTTGTCACCTGCTCGAACGGGCTGTATACGCTCGTTTTCAAAATCAAGGACAATGACACCATCGTTCTGCAAATTCCGGATCAGGACGGTCTTCATATGCATGGACTCTTTCTTCCAAATGGGACGGAATTTTACTATGAGGAGCCCAGCCGCGGAACGCTTACCTTCCATGCCGAGCCGGTAAGCGCCAACGCCATGCGGGCAGATTTTCGCCTCGATTTCGGCGAGGCGCTGGACTGCGGCGGGGTCTGGGCAGAATGCTGGCAGGACGGCGTGTGCACAAAATCGGAACCTTTGGCGCTGGCTCGGGAGGATGGACAGCTGCATCTTTCGGTTCGGGTGCAGGATGGCGACGCGCAGAATGCGCCCACCGTGCAGGTTTCGATGCAGAGCGAAGCTTCTGGGGCGGTTCTGACAAAATTTGCATTGCCCGACACGATGCTGGGCTTCGGCTTCAAATCCTATGAGGACGGGCAGGAGCTTTATCCGTATGACGGAGATACGTATGTGCTGGCGGCGTTTGCACCGGACCTTGGAGACGGCATACCGCAATATGAATGCATCGATCTGAGTATGGAGCCTGCATTTTCTGAGCAGGCGGCATACATGGTGCTGATCAAAGCTGCGTTCGGCTCCAACGAGTTTTCCCATTGAATACAAAAGTCCTCCTGCGGGAGGGCTTTTCCGCGTCCGGCAAAAATTTTTCTTTTTTGCGTGCAACCGATGCAATTGTTTTTCGTCTTTTGGAGCAGAGGGGCATAAAAAAGGAGGAATACCCATGAAAGGCAAACAGCTTCTCGCGGCGCTTCTCGCCGCTGCGTGTGTGCTCTCGGCTACCGGCTGCGCGGCAGGCTCCGCTTCGGTCAAGAACCTGACGAAGGGCGCAAAGAAAACACAGACACAATCAATTGATACTTCCGCCGTGCAGGATACAGCCGCAGCACTGACCGGCTTCGGCGCAAGGCTTCTGCAAAACGAAATGCAGAAGGAAAACCCGCTGGTGTCGCCTTTGAGCGTGGCGAGCGCGCTTTCCATGACGGCAAACGGCGCAGTTGGCGAGACGAAAACGCAGATGGAGCAGGTGCTCGGCGCGGATACGGGCAGCCTGAACACATATTTCGCTGTTCTGCAAACGTACCTGAAAGGCGACAAGCAGCTGAAAGCAGCCAATTCCATCTGGATGAAGGACACGGACACACTGCACGTCGAAGATGCGTTTTTGCAGCAGAATGCAGACAGCTATGCCGCAGAGCTTTACAGCGCGCCCTTTGACGATTCGACGAAGACCGCCATCAACGACTGGGTCAGCAAACAGACGGACAAAATGATTCCCAAAATTCTCGATGAGATACCGGACGACGCGGTCATGTATCTGATCAATGCGCTGGCGTTCGATGCAAAATGGGAGCGACCCTTCAAATCCTACGAGGTGTGGGAAGGGAAGTTTACCGCGCACGATGGACGGGAGCAGACCGGAGACTTTCTCCACGGTGCGGTCGGGCAGTATCTGCATGACGAGCATGCGGAGGGCTTCCTGAAACCTTATGCGGGTGGGAAATACGCTTTTGCCGCGCTGCTGCCGGATGAAACAACCAATATTGATGACTATGTCGGCGAGTTGACAGGCGAGCGTCTTCATGCTATACTTGCCTCTCCGATTGACGAAAGCGTGGAACTTGCGCTGCCGAAGTTCCAAACGGAATTTTCTGACGAGCTTTCCGGAAACCTGAAAGCGCTCGGCATGACGGATGCGTTTGACGGCGCGAACGCCGACTTTACCGCCCTCGGCACGTCCGACGAAGGAAATATCTTTATCTCGCGCGTGCTGCACAAGACCTTTCTCCAGGTCGACGAGGAAGGCACGAAGGCTGGCGCGGCGACGGCAGTGGAGGCGACGACGGAGGGCGCGGCGCTCTACCCGCACAGCGTCATTTTGAACCGACCCTTTGTGTACATGATCGTCGATCTGGAAACGAAGCTTCCCATTTTTCTCGGCGCTTTGACAGCGCTGCCGGAGGTGTGATACAATGCGTTTGAAAAAATTCATTGCGGCAGGTCTTGCCGCAGTGCTGGCGCTTTCGATGAATGCCTGCGCGCCCAGCGTCGAGAGCCGTCCTGCGGCGGAAGAAGAAACATCTTCCGCAGCCTATTCGCTTGCCGCGCCCGTTTACCCAGAAATGGCGCAGTATCCTGACGAGTCGGCATACTGGAAAAAGGACGGCTCGTTTGACGACGACGGCTTTTCCAAGGTCTATGATGCGTGGTGGGAAGACAAGCGCGTGCGCAATAACCTGCAAATTCCGGACCCGGACGGCATGCAGCGCTTCCTGCGCGCCTCGATGGGTGCGATGCTGGCGCAGAGCGATGGGCAGAACCTCGTCTATTCGCCGCTGAATGTGTATATGGCGCTGTCGATGCTCTGCGAGTGTACCGACGGCAATTCCCACACGCAGATTTTGAAGCTTCTGGGGCAGAACGATCTTGCGTCGGTGCGCGCGCAGGCAAGCGCGCTCTGGAACGCCAGCTACTGCGCCGACGGCGCGGTGACGAGCGTCCTGGCAAGCTCTTTGTGGCTGCGCGACGGAACAGATTACGTGCAAAGTACGCTCGATATGCTGGCAAAGACCTACTACGCTTCGACGTTTTCCGGGGAAATGGGCAGCGATGCGTATAACAAGGCGCTGCAAGACTGGCTGAACGAGCAGACGGGCGGACTTCTTGAGGAGCAGGCGTCCGGCGTCTCATTTGATCCCGATACAATTCTGGCGCTGGCGACGACCATTTACTACCGCGCCAAATGGTCAGAGGAATTTTCCGAGAGCCGGACGAGCGAAGGCACATTCCACACGGAAACCGGTGATCTTACCTGCGATTTTATGCACCGGTCCGATTCCGATACGTATTACTGGGGCGAGCAGTTCGGCGCAATCGAGCTTCCGCTGCGCGAAAGCGGCTGTATGAAGCTTCTGCTGCCGGACGAGGGCGTCAGCCCGGAGGAGCTTTTGCAGGACGAGGAAGCAATTCGATTCCTGCTGGGAAGCGAAGAATGGGAAAACAGTAAATTTTTGATTGTGAATCTCGCGCTTCCGAAGTTCGACGTTTCATCCAACCTGGACTTAAATGCGAGCCTGCAGGCGCTTGGCGTGACGGATGTGTTCAGCCCCGCGGACGCGGACTTTTCCCCGGTAATCCAGGACGCGGACGGCGTCTACCTTTCCAGAGCGGACCACGCCGCGCGTGTGGCAATCGACGAAGAGGGCGTGACGGCGGCAGCCTATACGGTCATGCTGGAAGCGGGCGCGGCAGAGCCGCCGGACGAGGAAATCGATTTTACGCTGGACCGACCGTTCGTCTTCGCAATTACCGCGAGCAGCGGACTGCCGCTGTTCGTCGGTATTGTCAACACCCCTGAATAAAAGAAATCCGAAATAGAGAAAGAAAGCAACGACTCTAGGGTGTATCTGAAAACCCCCAACGCACCCGGACAGCGGACCTTTTCACGCTG
>CALERM010000051.1 GCA_937907715.1 uncultured Clostridia bacterium | reverse complement strand
TCGGCGAATACTTCCGCGTGTTCATCTCCTACGGCGTTATCACGGTGGCGCTCATTATGTACGAAACCAAGAAGCGCAGAAATAAGAGCATGGCAGGGCAGGAGCTTGCTGCCGCGCAGAAGGAGGAGGAAGCAAAATGAAAAAACGCACACTTTTCTTCCGCCTCGGCGCCATCGTCATTCTGCTTGCCATCGCGGCGGTCATGATGGTCATCGGTCGCGGTCACACCGTCTACTTCGACAACAAGAAGCTGGAAGTGAACGGCGAAACCTACGACACGCCCTACAAGGTCTGCGTTTACGTCAATGACGAGCGCGTCGCCAAGCTCTACGACAAGGAGCGCGGCATGGCGACCTGGATTGGTCAGAACTTCGAAATGACGTTAGAGATCACCCAGGAAAAGGGCGGCGACGAGACGACCGAAACGTATCAGATTAAGCTGCCTTACAACATGGACGGCATCGTTATCAACATTCCCGGCTTCCTTGCGGGGCTGGACCAGGATGTGTACATCTCGCAGTTTGTCCCCGTGGCAACCGAAGAGGACACCAGCGCAGAGGACGAGGAACTGCCCGGCGACGAGTTCAGCATCGACATCGAAGGCGACATCTAAACGCTGCACACGCAGACAAGAGAGCAGGCAGCCCCGGATTTCCGGGGCTGCTTTTCTGCGCAGATGGGAGAAAAGATGGGAAAACAGGAAACACCTACCAATCAAATCGGTATGTTTGACGCAGGCGTGGAAAGCGGGCGCGCGTCAGGAAAAAAGTTTGTACACACAGACAATCGACACCGCCCGGAGAATTTATTATAATAAAGAGCATCAAAAGCAAAGAGGTGGCAAAAAATGCTGTGCAGCAACATCGGCATCAATGAAAGCGGTCACTTGACGTTTGCGGGCGAGGATACGGTCCGGCTCGCGGCGCACTACAAAACGCCGCTGTATCTCATGGATGAGGACCGCATCCGCGAAAACTGCCGCGTGTATAAGACCGCGATGGCGCGCGCGTTCGGGGATGGGAGCTTTCCGCTCTATGCCAGCAAGGCCGCCAGCTTCAAGCGCATCTACGCCATCATGCAGGACGAGGGCATGGCGATCGACGTCGTCTCCGCGGGCGAGATTGCGACGGCAAAGCGCGCGGGCTTCCAGATGGAGCGCGCCTTTTTCCACGGCAACAACAAAACCGACGCTGACATTTCCTACGCAATGGCGGCGAACGTCGGCTATTTTGTCGCCGACCATGAGCAGGAGCTGGAAATCATCAGCCGCGAGGCAAAAAGCCGGGGCATCCGGCAGAAGGTGCTGCTGCGTCTGACGCCGGGCATCGACCCGCACACCTATGAAGCCGTCGCCACCGGCAAGGTCGACTCCAAATTCGGCGTCGCAATCGAAACCGGGCAGGCAGAGAACTTTGTCCGTCTCGCCTTGAGCCTTCCCAACATCCGCCTGATGGGCTACCACTGCCACGTCGGCTCGCAGGTCTTTGACGAAGACGGAAGCGTCTACCATGACGCGGCGAAGATCATGCTGACCTTTGCCGCCGATATGAAGCGAAAGCTCGGCGCGGACATGCAGCTGCTGGATCTCGGCGGCGGCTACGGCGTGCGCTATACCGACGCGGACCCCGCGGTCGACATTGCCGCAAATATTGAATCGCTTGCCGAGGCAATCCGGAGTATTTGCTGCGAGCTGGGGCTTTCCGTTCCGGCGGTTCTGCTCGAGCCGGGCAGGAGCATCGTCGCTGACGCCGGCATGACGCTCTATACCGCGGGCAGCACGAAGTCCATTCCGGGCTACAAGAACTATGTCTCCGTCGACGGCGGCATGACAGACAACCCCCGTTACGCGCTCTACGGCTCGAAATACACGGTGTATCTTGCAAACCGGGCAGGGGAGGAAGCGAACTTCCGCTGCGATGTGGTCGGGCGCTGCTGCGAAAGCGGCGATATCATCCAGCCGGATGTGCTGCTGCCGGAGCCGAAGCGCGGTGATCTGATTGCCGTCTGCACCACGGGCGCATACAACTACTCCATGGCGTCCAACTATAACCGCATTCCGCGCCCGCCGGTCGTGATGCTCAAAGGCGGCAAGCCCACGCTCGCCGTCCGCCGCGAAACCGTCGACGATCTGACCGCGCTCGATATGTAACGATGAAAAAGCCCCGAAGCTGCCGCAACGGACAGGTTCGGGGCTTTTGGCGTATGGGTTACTTCTGCGTCAGAACACGCACGATGCGAAGCGCGGAGCGCTCCAGCGTCACGCGGTCCGGCTCCTGCGTATAGCGTTCGCCGTCCGAGAGGAACATGCCGCCGAATTTCCAGTCGATGATCAACGAGCGGATGAGATCGCAGTCCTCGCCGAGCGCTTCTCCATTGACGGTAGAGTCCGGCAGCAGCGCCGCCTTGCACGCGCTTGCGGCAATTTCAAACGGAAGCGCGTAGATATCGCGCAGCGAAGACAGGCGAATCTCCAGACTGCGCGGCAGCGTGCCCGTCCGCAGAATTGCCGCCCCGTGCGTCTGCACGCCCTTGCAGAAAAACAGCGCACACTGCCCGGTCAGCACCGGGTCCTCTGACCACGACTCCTGTGACACCGCGTCAAAAGGCGTACGCTGCAGCGCGCAGCCGGGGGCGAGGCAGAACGCCACGCCGTATTCCTGCATTTCCCGACCGATTGCCTTGCCGACCGAGAAGATGAGGTCCGGGTCAAACGAGCAGGCAAGCATGCCGGGCGCGGGAAAGCCGGTCGTGTACTGATGGCGGAAGCTGCCGTCGTCCTGCTCCAGGTCCTTTTTGAGGGCCAGACCACACACGCCGGAGGCAATCGTCATGGGCGCGAGCCCATAGCGCGGAAGCTCCGCCGAAGCGCCCAGGGCGCCTGGAACGTCGGACGGGCAGAAGCCAAAGTCGCAGACGAGCTTTCGGAGGCTGGTATCGTCCATGCCGGCGACGAAGGTAAACGCGCTGCATGCGCCGGATTTGACCTCGTCGAGCGTGTGACGCGCGTCGTCTCCGCGGCAGCCGGTGAACGGACGACCCTTTTTGCGGCTGCGGCGCGGCAGGTTCCGGTCTGACAGACGGATGGCGCGGCGGCGCGCGGTTTCCAGCTCTTCTGCCTCGCCGGGGTAGGTGTAGAGCCGGACCGGCTCTTTTCTTGCCGGAAGGTCGGCGTCCGGGAACGCGCACGGCGTCACCGCCCGCACCACGGCAGAGCGCGTCAGCCGGATGGAGCCGGCAAGGCACGTTGCGCGCGAGCTGCTGCCGACGCGGATATCATAGTAGCCCTCCTCCAGCACATAGGCGGAGGCTTTTTCGCGGAAGATGGCAAGCTCTGTCACCGGGAAGCGCAGATGCAGCGTCTGCTTTTCGCCCGGGGCGAGGACCTGCGTCTTCCGGAACGTGTCGAGGAACCACGCGGGACCTGTTTTCCCGCTGTCCGGGCGGGAGCAGTAGACCTGCACGACCTCCTGCACCGGATACGTTTCTCCGGTGTTTTCCACGGTCGCGCTCACCGTCACCTCGCAGCCGTCGAGCCCCACGCTGACCGAGCTGAACTCCGCCTTGCCGTAGCCAAGACCGTAGCCGAACGGGAAAAGAAGCTCGCCGCCGAAGGTGTCAAAATAGCGGTAGCCGAGGAAGCTGTCCAGCTGCTGCGCGGCAAGCCCGAACGATTCGAGCTTCTCCGGCCAGCTGAACGACAGCTTGCCGGACGGGCAGACCCTGCCGGTCAGGACATCTGCCAGCGCATAGCCCGCCTCCTGCCCGGCAAGCCCGAGAAAGACGATGGCGCCGCAGCTTCTTGCCTCCTGCGTCAGCTCCATGTAGCCCGGCGCGGCAAGGACCAGCACGACGCGGGAAAATGCGCCCGTGACCTTTTTGAGCATGTCCTGCTCGAAGTTGGTGAGCTTCGGGTCATAGTGCGCCGCCGGGCGCGCCAGAACGACGACGGCAGCGTCGTCGGAGGACGCGAACTCCTCCATGCTGAGATTTCCCAGCGGCATCTCGCTGCCCTCCGGATGCTCGAGCGCCCAGGCGCGGTATTTGTGCGCCAGCAGCGTGTCCTGCGCGACGGCGGGCTCTGCGGCGAGTCCGTCCAGAATCCCGATTCTGCGCCACGGGTCCATGCCGGAAAGCCCGGTGGGGGTAAAAATCTGACCGATGCCGAAGACGGCGACGCGCACGGGCGCGTCAGGGGTTCCGGCAAACGGCAGTGTATTGGCGACATTTTTGAGCAGCACGCAGCTTCCTGCCGCAGCCGCGCGGCTGACGAGCGCATGCTCGTTCATTCTGGCTGTATATTCCATGGCAATCTCCCATCACTGATACTTTGGTAAATCTATCATATCACAAAATGCGCCGTTCGGAAACCGGAAAAAACGAAAATGGCGCAGAAATCCCGAAAGCCTGCCAGCTTTTACAAAAAGTTCACGCAAACACCGGGCAATGGGATATAATAAACGCAGAAAAATGGGCGCGGCGCATTGCCGCGAAAAACGAAAGAGAACAAGGAGGACAACACCATGGCAAAGACCATTCTTGTGGTGGAGGACGATCAGAATATTTCAGAGCTTCTGCGTCTGTATCTGGAAAAGGAAGGCTATACCGTCAATATCGCCGACGACGGCGGAAAGGGCGTGGAGCTCTACAGAAGGCTCAAGCCGGATCTGGTGCTGCTGGACCTGATGCTGCCTGTTCTGGACGGCTGGGGCGTGCTGCGCGCCATCCGGCAGGACGGCAAGACGCCTGTGATCATGCTCACCGCCAAGGGAGAGACCATCGACAAGGTCTCGGGACTCAAGCAGGGCGCGGACGACTATATCACCAAGCCCTTTGAGATGAAGGAGGTGCTTGCGCGCATCGAGGCGGTTCTGCGCCGCGCCGGAGAAGGAGAAAGCGGTAAGGAAAAGCCGCGCCGTCTGGTGTTTGACAAGCTGGTCATTGACCTGGATTCGTTCGAGCTGGTGGTCGATGGCAAGCGCGTCGAGACGCCGCCCAAGGAGATGGAGCTTTTGTACCATCTGGCGTCCTCTCCCAACCGGGTCTACACGAGAAATCAGCTGCTCGACGAGGTCTGGGGCTTTGACTATTTCGGCGACAGCCGCACCGTCGACGTTCACATCAAGCGGCTTCGCGAAAAGCTCGAGGGCGTGTCGGACCAGTGGAGCCTCAAGACGGTCTGGGGCGTCGGGTATAAGTTCGAGGTCGCGCAGCAATGAAAACAACCTTCTCCCGGCTCTTTTCGATGATCGCGGCGCTGCTTATGCTGTGTCTGCTCATTACCGGCGTGGCGTTCCGGTTCCTGATGATGAGCTGGGTGGAATCCGAAAAACGCAAAAGCCTGAGCGCGGACGCTTCGGCGCTTGCCGATCTTGCCGAGGCGTATGGCTCGGCGGGCGAGCTGGAGAGCAACTGGAATTTTCAGATCGGTCTTTCTCTGTTCTCCGAGGTCGGCGAGGTCAGCGCTCTGATCTGCGACGAAGACGGATATGTGGTGATCTGCTCGTGCGACAGCCTGACCTGCGACCATGTGGGAAAGCAGGTGCCGGAGAGCTACCGGCGCGAAATGCTGCGCGAGGGCGTGTACTATGAAAAAAACGTGCAGCTCGCCGATATCTATGACGACGCGCGCTTCCTCGCCGGGCAGGCGGTAGTGAACGATCAGACCGGCAATCTGGTGGGCTTCGTCGTCGTGACCGCGCCGATGAACCAGACGACGGACTACATGCTGCGCAGCAGCACGTTTTTCATCTACACGGCAATCGGCGCGCTGGGTCTGGCGCTGGTGGCAGCGACATTTTTGTCGCGCTCTCTGGTGCGCCCCCTCGGTCAGATGGCGGATGTGGCGCGCCGCTTCGGCTACGGCGAGACAAAGCTCCGCGCCGAGCAGACGAAGGGCAACACGCGCGAGGTCAACGATCTGGCGCTGGCGTTCAACACGATGGCAGATTCCCTGGAGCAGTCCGAGCAGCGCCGGCAGGAATTCATCGCGAACGTGTCGCACGAGCTGAAAACGCCCATGACGACCATCGGCGGCTATGTCGACGGCATTCTCGACGGCACGATTCCGAAGGAAACCGAAAAGCACTACCTGCAGATTGTCTCCAGCGAGGTCCGGCGTTTGTCGCGCCTGGTGCGCAGCATGCTGGACTTGAGCCGCATTCAGGCGCAGGGGCTGGATGAATCGCGCAAATCGCGCTTTGACCTCGGCGAGGCAATGAGCGACGTGTTAATCACCTTTGAGCAGAAGATCAATGCCCGCGCGCTGCAGGTCAGCGTCGACCTGCCGGAAAAGCCGGTCTGGACGAAGGCGGACCGCGATTCAATCACGCAGGTGATCTACAACCTGCTGGATAACGCCATCAAGTTCTGCCCCATGGGCGGCAGCCTCGGGCTGGTTCTGGAGCAGGATGGGCAGAAGGCGCTCCTTCGCGTCCGCAATACCGGGCAGACCATACCGCCGGAGGAGCTTCCGCTGCTGTTTGACCGTTTCCACAAGGCAGACAAGGCGCGCTCGGCAGACCGCGAGGGCTGGGGACTCGGACTTTACATCGCCAAAACGATTGTCGGCGCGCACGGCGGCGAAATCTGGGCGACGAGCGAAAACGGCGTGACGGAGTTCTGCTTCACGCTGCCCGTGGTGCGCTGAGGCAGCTGACGGAGACGTTCAAAAAGTGTAAGATTTGTATTTACAAACTATTCAACATTCTTCCCGCGAAACCGGATATACTGAGACTATAGAAGCAGCAAAGAAGGTGCCCGCGTATGGGATACGAGCAAAATAACGGATATTATCAGAGTGAAGGTTCGCACGACCAGAGCTGGCGCGATCAGACGAACGTCTACCAGACCCAGCGTGAGCAGCCGACGCCGATGGGGCGCCGCAGCCCCCGCCGGAAGAGCGGCTGGTTCAAGGGTGTGCTGGCGGTTTTGCTGGTGGTTGCCATCAGCTTCGGCGCGTTTTACCTGATTCGGAACGTTGGCGTGCGGCTGGAAAAGACCGAAGAAGGGTTTACCATCTCCATGACCGACCGGACAAAAAAGCCCGAGCAGACGCTCAGCGCGCCGGAGGATACGCAGCAGCCGCTGCCGGAAGCTGCGGCGTCGGATACCGATGCATCGCAGTCCGGCGCGCCGGCGGGTAAACCGGAATCCGGCGCGTATGTCGGCTCCGGCACGAAGCTCAACATCGTCTCCGCCCAGCAAAGCTCCGACACCACGTTCTCCGACGAGGAAGACGCCTTGTGCCTGCAGGATATCTACAGCCGCGTCATTGACAGCGTCGTGTCGATTTCCACCATGACCTCGAGCGGAACGTCCAGCGGCACGGGCATCATCATGTCCGCCGACGGCTATGTCATCACAAACCACCACGTCATCAGCGGCGCGCTGGTCATCTCCGTCCTTACGAACGACAACCGCGAATTTGAAGCGGCGCTCGTCGGCAGCGATGAAATGAGCGACCTTGCCGTCCTCAAGGTCGACGCGCAGGGTCTCAAACCGGCAGAATTCGGAGATTCCTCGAAGCTGCGCGTGGGAGACAGCGTCGTCGCCATCGGCGATCCCCTGGGCGTGCAGCTGCGCGGCACCATGACAAACGGCATCATCTCCGCCATCAACCGCGACCTCACCGTGGGCGACCGGACCATGACCCTGATCCAGACGAACGCCGCGCTCAACAACGGCAACTCCGGCGGACCGCTCATCAACTGCTACGGGCAGGTCATCGGCATCAACACAGTGAAAATGAGCTCGTATTATAGCGCATCTGCCACCGTCGAGGGACTCGGCTTTGCGATTCCAATTTCCGTTGCAAAGCCGATTATTGACGAGCTGATTGAAAACGGCTACGTCGCCGGCAGACCTGCCATCGGCATTTCGGGAGACTCGCTTCCGACCTATTACCGCGCCTATTACCGCCTGCCGGACGGCGTGTATGTCACCTCCGTCAACGACGGAAGCGACGCCAAGGCGAAGGGCATTCGCGAGGGCGATATCGTAACGGCAATCAACGGCGAGGCCATCTCTTCGATCGATGATCTGAACACTGTCAAAAACCAGTATGCTGCGGGCGACGAGGTGACGCTCACCATCTACCGCAGCGGCGCGTACTATGAAGTGACCGTAACGCTGGTCGATCAGGCAACCGGAAAATAAACCAAAGGACCATCCCGGAGGGATGGTCCTTTTTGCGACATGCTTCGCATTATTCGGCGAGATACCGGTCGAGCTGCCGGCAGACAGCGCGGTTGATTTTGAATTTCGGCTGGTCGAACAACCGACCGTTTGCCATCACCAGCGCGACATGGCGCAGCGCGCGCAGATCGTCCAGCGGATTGTCCTTTGTGACAATCAGGTCGGCGCAGAGTCCCGGCGCAATTGCGCCCGTCACATCGCCGAGCCCGGCGAGCTGCGCGGCGTTTTTTGTCGCGGTGTAGAGCGCAAAGGCGTTGGAAACGCCGGTATACTTATGGAAATAGAACAGCTCCCGCCAGAAATCGTACTGCGTAATCCACGGACAGCCGACGTCATTTCCGAGGACGACCGGAATATCGTTTGCCAGCGCCGCCTTCGCGCACTCGACGATGCCTTCAAAAACGACGTTGCCGTTGTACTGCTCGACCTCGGAGGCGTTGGAGACGCTGCGGTCAAACAGCGCGTAGGGAAGCGCGGGCGAGAGCGTCGTGCAGAGAAATGCGCCGCGGCGTTTGAACAGCGCAATCATTTCATCATCCGGCTTTGCGCCGTGCTCGATGGAGTCGACGCCGTTTTGCAGCGCAACCTTCACGCCCTCGGGCGACTCGACGTGCGCAGCGACCGTGTAGCCGTCCGCATGCGCCTTGTCGCAGACAGCCTTGACCATCTCCGGCGGCATTTTCAGCTCGCCCGGCACGCCCTTTTCCTTCGCGTCCAGCACGCCGCCGGTGATCATCAGCTTCACCAGATCCACACCCTCCGACTCCGCCTGCGCCAGCACGTTCAGCGCCTCCTCGTTGGAGTGCGCCGCCACGGCGACCGAGCCTGCCATGTGCCCACCGGGAACGGAAATGCCCTGATTGGCAGCGAGAATCCGGGGACCGACGCGGCGTCCTGCGGCAATTTCATCGCGCAGCCGCGTGTCAAAGCTTCCGAGCCCTCCCACGGTGCGAATCGTCGTTACGCCGCTGAGCAGCTCCAGCCTTGCAAAGCCTGCTACCATGCGGTAGGCAACGGCGCGCGTCAGCCCGCTTGCCATGATTTTTTTGACGAGCGCTTCATTGTCGCGCTGCTTTTTCTGCGGCTTTCCGTTGCCTGCCAGATGCACGTGCATGTTAATCAGACCCGGCATCAGATACCGACCTTGCAGATCAAGCACCGTATAGCCGCTTAAATCCGCGCCTTCCGGTACAAGGGCGGCAATTTTCCCGCCGTCTGTCAGAACCGTTTTCCCGCGCTGCGGCTGCATGTCCTTCGAGCCGTCGAGAATCACACCGTTTGTGAGTGCATATTTCATCGCTGTCACCTGCTTTTCAAATCTATGAGACCATTCTATCACAGCTTCGCGCCTTTGCGGCAATTTTTTTGCAGAGGCAGCCCGGCGACAAAAAACGGTTGCAATTTTCCGCCGCAGATGGTATGATAACAGAGCAAAGTATGCAGGGTTAGTTCATCGGTAGAACGGTCGCTTCCCAAGCCACAGAGGCGGGTTCGATTCCCGTACCCTGCTCCATCAAGCTGCACCCAAAAAGATGCCGCTGCGAAAAGCCTAGAAGTTTCAAGGCTTAACAGTCGTAAGGAACTATAAGTCTTGTGGTTCGGGCAG
>CALERM010000050.1 GCA_937907715.1 uncultured Clostridia bacterium | reverse complement strand
AGCGCGAAAAGACCCGCTGTCCGGGTGCGTTGGGAGTTTTCAGATACACCCTAAGGACG
This sequence comes from uncultured Clostridia bacterium, assembly GCA_937907715.1. GTDB lineage: Bacteria > Bacillota > Clostridia > Oscillospirales > Oscillospiraceae > CAG-170. The sequence continues at coordinate 18,071 of CALERM010000050.1, read as the reverse complement.
TTGAGTCACAGGGCGCAATGGGCATGGTTCTGAATGCGCCAATTTCAGACCTCAATCTGCTTGCCGTATCCAAAGCGGTCGATATTCCGGTCATCGCGACGGTTGTCAAAGAGGACACCAACATTGCCGCAAGACTGGAGAGCGGCGCGTCGATTCTGAACGTCGCCTGCGGCTATCGGACCGTCGAAGTTGTACGCAAAATCCGCGCGCAATTCCCGCAGGTTCCCCTGATCGCCTCCGGCGGCAAGACGAACGAGACGGTCCGCGAAACGATTCTCGCCGGAGCAAACGCGATTACCTACACCCCGCTCTCTGCGCAGGAGCTGTTCAAAACCATCATGGCAGCCTATCGGGAATAGTCCTTTGCCGCTTTTTCCGCGCTGCATTCTCCGCGAACGGCAAATCAGAAATACCGGCTCCGGAAAGACGGACAGCTCCTCGGAGCTGTCCATTTTTTATGCTCTACCGTTTGCACCGCGTTAAAAATTTCCGATTGGCTTGACTTCGCCTGTTCATAGGTCTAAAATAGCTGTATTGCAATTTTTCCGCATTATTTTCAAGCCTTTTATATTGATATCTAACAAAAAATCAGATTTTCAGAATGCATTATTGTGACCTTCAGACAAACGGAGTAACGCCATGGCAGTTGATTTCACCAAACAGATGAAGCGCGATTACACCATTCTCGCGCCTGATATTTTCCCCACCCACATGGAGCTTTTGCAGGAGGTTTTTGCCCTGCACGGCTATCACGTCGAGGTCCTGCACGACGAAGGTCCCGCCGTGATTGCCGCAGGTCTGAAATACTTACATAACGATATGTGCTACCCCGCGACCTGCGCCGTCGGTCAGCAGCTCTACGCCCTCACCAGCGGCAAGTACGATCCTCACAGGGTCGCGCTCATCCAGTTCCAGACCGGCGGCGGCTGCCGTGCGTCAAACTACATTTTCCTTCTGCGAAAAGCGCTTCACAACATGGGCATGGACTATGTGCCCGTCATCTCGCTCAGCTTCGGCAGGTACGAACACTACTCGGGCTTTCAAATTACGCCTCTCATGCTCTTTGCGGGTCTGCGCAGCCTGATTTACGGCGACATGCTGATGCTGCTCAAAAACCAGTGCCTTCCCTACGAAGCCAATCCGGGTGATACCCGGAAGGTCGTCCACAAATGGATTGCTGAACTCACGGAGCAGTTCCGTCATAAAAAGGGTCTCACCCCCAAAGCCATGCAGAAGAATCTCTGTGCGATGGCAAAGGATTTTCATGAGATTCCGCGCACGCCGCGCGCATGCACCAAGGTCGGCATCGTCGGCGAAATTTACGTCAAATACTCCTCATTCGGCAACAACGGGCTGGAAGCATTTCTGCTGTCTCAGAACTGCGAATACATGGTCCCCGGCGTTTTGGGCTTTTTCCAATACTGCTTTGCCAACGTTGAGATGGACCATAAGTATTACGGCGGCGGCAGGCTAAAGCTTCTCATCGGTCATAAGGCGGAGCAAATCGCAGACTCGTGGGAGAACTGGCTCATTGCAGCGCTCAAGCCCTACCCCGAGTTTGTCCCGCCGGTCAGTTTTGAAAAGGTCAAGGAGTTGGCAGACCGGGTCATCGATCGCGGCGTCAAGATGGGAGAAGGCTGGCTGCTTCCCGGCGAGGCAGCAGAGCTGATTGAAAAGGGCTACACAAACATCATCTGCGCGCAGCCCTTCGGCTGTCTGCCGAATCACATCGTCGGCAAAGGGACCATTCGCCGTCTGCGTGAACTCTACCCCAAAGCGAACATCTTCCCCGTCGACTATGACTCCGGCGCGTCGAAGGTCAATCAGGAAAACCGCATCAAGCTGATGCTGGCGATGGCAAAGGAGGAACAGCATGAAACAGCTCGGGCTTGATATCGGTTCTACAACGCTCAAATACGTTCTGCTGGACGAGGAAAACCAGCTTCTATCCTGCAGGTATCAGCGCCACGGCGCAAAAATCGGCGAACGGTTGGACAAAATTCTCCGTCAGTTTGAAACAGATTATCCCGGCGAAGATCTGGTTCTCACTGTCTCCGGCTCTGCAGGTCTTGGCTTATCGGAAAGCCTTGACCTTCCGTTCGTGCAGGAGGTCTTTGCCGAAAAAATTGCCGCCCAGCGCTTCTGCCCGGGAACGGACGTCGTGATTGAGCTTGGCGGCGAGGACGCAAAAATTCTGTTTTTAACCGGCGGCTTTGAAATGCGCATGAACGGCACCTGCGCCGGCGGAACCGGCGCGTTCATCGACCAGATGGCGTCACTCATGCAGATCACACCTTCAGAGCTCAACGATCTTGCCGCAAAAGCCGAGACCATTCCGCCCATCGCGTCCCGCTGCGGCGTGTTTGCCAAATCCGACATTCAGCCGCTTCTCAATCAGGGCGCACGGCGTGAAGACGTTGCGGCGGGCATTCTGCGCGCGGTGGTCAACCAGACTGTCGCAGGTCTCGCGCAGGGACGGGAAATCAAGGGAAACCTTCTCTATCTCGGAGGACCCTTAACGTTCCTCCCAGAGCTGCGTCGAAGCTTCGACGAGGTTCTGGACACCACCGGTCTTTGTCCGGAGAACTCTCTGTATTTCGTTGCATACGGCTGCGCTCTGGCAAATGTCGGACAGATCGTCTCGCCCGCAGTTGTCCGCGAGCGTCTCGCTCTGCGCGCCAAAACCAGCACCTACCGCCACCAGCCGCCGCTGTTTGCCTCCAAAGAAGACTACGAGGCGTTCTCCGCGCGCCATCAAAAGAACTCCGAAGGCATCAAGGAACTCTCCAAGCCCAACGGACCCATGTACCTCGGCATCGACGCGGGCTCCACGACCGTTAAAGCCGTCCTCTGCGACAAATCAGGAAACCTCTTTTACCCGACCTACCAGCCGAACCGCGGCGACCCTGTGCGCATCATCCGTGCATATCTTCTGGACCTCTATAACGCCTATCCGGATATTCAGATTGTGGGCAGCGCCGTCACCGGCTACGGCGAAAAGCTGATGCAGACCGCCCTCGGCGTGGACCACGGCATCGTCGAAACGCTGGCGCACTACACGGCGGCAAAAAAATTCCGCCCGGATGTCGACTTCATCATCGACATCGGCGGGCAGGACATCAAGTGCTTCCAGATCAAAAACGGGCTGATTGACAGCCTGTACTTAAATGAGGCGTGCTCGTCCGGCTGCGGCTCGTTTTTGCAGACGTTTGCCGACACGCTGGGGCTAACAAGCGCGGAGTTTGCGAAGCTCGGTCTGTTTGCCGACGCGCCCGCCGATTTGGGAAGCCGCTGCACGGTCTTCATGAACAGCTCCGTCAAGCAGGCGCAGAAGGACGGGGCAAGCATCGAAAACATCGCCGCCGGTCTTTCCGTCAGCGTCGTCAAGAACGCGCTTTACAAGGTCATCCGCTGCGCCGACGCGCAGAAGCTGGGACAGCACATCGTCGTCCAGGGCGGCACCTTTTATAACGACTGCGTCCTTCGTGCCTTCGAGATGGAAACCGGGCGCGAGGTTATCCGCCCGAAATTTGCCGGTCTCATGGGCGCCTATGGCGCGGCACTCTATGCAGCCGCACATTCCGGTACTGGCGTTCTCAGCCGCGAAGAACTCGAAAACTTTGAGCACAAGGTCAAGCGCGCCGTCTGTCAGGGCTGCCAGAACCACTGCAATTTAACCGTCAATCTGTTTTCCGGCGGTCGCCGTTTTCTCGCCGGAAACCGCTGCTCGAAGCCCGTGCGCACGGAAGCTGCCAAAACGTCAAGAAATCTCTACGCAGACAAGCTTTCGCTTCTGGAAAAATATCGGCATGACGCGCCGGACGAAGGAAAACAAACCATCGGCATTCCGATGGGACTGAACTTCTACGATCTGCTTCCCTTCTGGTATGCCTTTTTCCATGCGCTCGGCTTCCGCGTGCTGGTCTCCCCCAATTCCACGCGCGAGCTCTACGCTGCCGGGCAGCATACCATTCCGTCCGACACCGCCTGTTACCCCGCGAAGCTGATGCACGGGCACATCGAATGGCTGCTAAGCCGGAATCCCGACGCAATTTTCTACCCCGACATGAGCTACAATGTCGACGAGCATCTCGGAGAAGACCACTTCAACTGTCCCGTCGTCGCCTACTATCCGCAGGTTCTGAAGCTCAACATTCCCGGGCTTTCCCAAACGCGCTTCCTCTGCGACTTTGTAGGTCTCCACAGCAAAAAGCAGTTCCAAAAGCGAATCCTGGAAATTCTGGTGCAGTATTTTGCGCCGTTTTCCAGACGGCAGATTGCTGAAGCCGCCGAAGCGGCATACGCCGAATATGAAGCGTATCACAGGGCGGTTCAGGCAAAAGCGCAGGAATACCTTGCCGCGGCAAAGCAGGAAAAGCAGCCCGTCGTCGTTCTGTGCGGCAGACCCTATCACGTCGATCCCGAGGTCAGCCACGGCATTGATAAGCTTTTGTGCGGCCTCGGCGCGGCAGTTATCACCGAAGACAGCCTCAGCCCGCTTGTTGAGAAGTTCCGCGCAGACGTCCGCAATCAATGGACCTATCACGCGCGGATGTATGCCGCAGCAAAATACGCCGCCGGGAGTCCGGATGATCTTCACGTTGTGCAGCTGGTCTCGTTCGGCTGCGGCGTGGACGCGGTCACGACGGACGAGGTACGCAGCATTCTGGAAGCTGCCGGAAAGGACTACACCCAGCTCAAGATCGACGAGATCACCAACATGGGCGCGGCATCCATCCGCCTTCGGAGTCTTTTCGCCATGCTCGATGAAAAAAACGGTAAGAGGTCATAGCCTCTTACCGTTTCAGTCTGTCGAAAAACCTTCCGGGCCGATGATTTCGGAAAGGAAGATAGTGTGAAAGAAACCCATCAGGGGTGTCTTTCGCGTTCAATCAACCAGTTTTTCAAACTTTTTAAAAGTTTGAAAAACTGCCGCAGCGTGTCAAAAAGACTTTTTTGACACGCTGAAACGGTAAGAGGTCATAGCCTCTTACCGTTTTTGTGCGTTTATGCCAGCACGCCGAGATCCTGCAGCAGAATCACAAGCCCGATGAAGATCAGCACGATGCCGCCCGTCAGCTCCGCCTTGGACTTATACTTCGCGCCGAAGCGGTTGCCAATCCACACGCCCGCCGCCGAGAACAGAAACGTCGTCAGACCGATCACCGGAACCGACGGCATCAGCGGCACCTGCCGGAAGGCAAACGTCACGCCGACGGCAAGGGCGTCAATCGAGTCCGCAATTGCCAGCGGAAACATGACCTTCGGCGAGAACGACGCATCGAGCTTTTCGATCTTACCCATCGACTCGCGAATCATGTTGACGCCGATGAGCAGCAGCAACGCAAAAGACAGCCAGTGGTCGACGCTCTGGATCGCCTCATAGAAGCTTCCGCCCACAAAGTAGCCGATGACCGGCATCGCCATCTGCGAGCCGCCGAACCAGAGACCTGTAATGACCATGTGCTTTTTTTCGAGCTTTTCCACGGACAATCCCTTACAGATGGATATCGCGAATGCATCCATCGAAAGACCGATTGCCAGCACAATCAGTTCCGCAAAATTCATAGTTTTCCTGCAACCCTTCTGTTTGATTTGCCGGCGCGCAGACAAAAAAACAGACCTATCTGCTCCCTCTTTGCAGATAAGTCTCGTCATTTCAGGCGCGGCCAGAGGAAAGCCTCAGTCTGTTGACCGCGCCGCACAAGGTGCCGACTACTCCCTTATTGACCTTCATTATACAAAGCGTCCATCCATTTTTCAACCGGAGTTTCCAAAAAAGTTCCGGTCATTTTGCTCTGAATGCCCAAATTTGCAGCCGCATTCCGAACACCGCAGCCCTCGTTTCACGAAATCGTCATTTTGCATAATTATATATGTTTTAAGTTATCTATTTTCACTAATTCCCGTTTTGTTTTTCTCTTGACTTTTTTCCACTGCAAAGACTATAATTGCTCGGAACTTGAGATTACAAACCAATTACTTTTTCATATAAAGGATACATGATTATGAGCAAAGACACCTCCCGGACGGGACTTCACGCGCTCTTCCAGCCGATTGACCTGACCGACGGTCCGTGCTGGAAAACCATTCTGCGCTTTTCCTTCCCGATCATTCTTTCGTATCTTCTCCAGCAGGTCTATTCCATCAGCGACGCTGCCATCGTCGGGCAGACGCTCTCCGGCGAACAGGTCGCGGGCGTCAACGACATCGCCCCGATTGTCAATATCTTTTTGCAGTTTGCCTTCGGCGTGTCGGCGGGCTTCTGCGTCATCACCTCGTGCAATGTCGGCTCGCAAAACCAGCCGGGCGTCCGGCGCTCTCTTGCCACGCAGATCGTCCTTTCCGCTGCGCTGACCGTTCTTCTGACGGCGCTGGCGCTGGCGCTTCTTGATCCCATGCTCTCGTGGCTCAATGTCACGCCGGAAAGCGGCACGGTCTACACCGCAGCCTACACCTACTGTGCGGTCATCTTCGCCGGCATCGGCGCGCAGCTGTTTTATAACTTCATCTGCTCGTTTCTGCGCGCGATGGGTGACTCGGTGACGCCGCTGGCGTTTCTGCTGTTCTCCACGGTTCTGAACGTCGGGCTGGACCTGCTGTTCATTCTGTCGTTTGGCTGGGGCGTCGCAGGCGCAGCAATTGCCACGGTTCTCGCACAGCTCATCAGCACTGTGGCATGCTTCATCTATGCCTTTTCCAAGTATCCCGAGCTGCGCCTTCATAAAGAGGATTTCGCCGTCACGAAACGCGATCTGACCCAGCACATCGCGCAGGGTGTGCCGCTGGGACTGCAATTCTCAGTTCTCTCCATCGGCATCATTACCATGCAGAGCGTCGTCGTGCAGTTTGACACGCAGGCAGGTCTCATGGTCTCGAGCGCGGCGCAGAACGGCTTCGGCGCGGCAAACAAGCTCCACACACTCACCGCGACGCCGCTCAACGCTTTCGGCACGGCGCTGACCAGCTTCACCGCGCAGAATCTCGGCGCCGGCAGGCATGCGCGCATTCGCCGCGGCGCCATACAGGCGTCTGTCATCACGGCAGTGCTCACCCTGCTCTGCGCAGGCGCGGGTCTTCTGATGACGATCGGAGATACGTATTTCCACATGTTCCTCAGCGCCGACAAGGTAACGCCGGATACCATCCGCTACGGCAACACCTTCCTGTATGTCGACTACGCAACGTATCTGCTGCTTGGCGGCATCTTCCTGATGCGCAACTGCGACCAGGGCATCGGCAGGTCCCAGTTCACGCTTGCCGGCGGCGCGGCAGAGCTTGTTGCAAGAATCGTCGTCAGCTCCACACTCCCGGCAGCCGTTGCAGGCGGCGCTGTGAGCGCAGCTGCACCTGCTCTTGCTTTCTACGCGCTCTGCGCGGCAGACCCCGCAGCGTGGCTGGCGACCGATATCGTCCTCGCCATTCCGTTCATCAAAAACATTCTCCGTCAGGATTACCGGTATCTTTACGGCGAGCATCACCGCCGCAAGGCGGAAAAAGCGTCGTAAGCGCCATACAGGAGGTCTTATGCAGCAATCTTTTTTTCAGCGTGTCTATGCCTTCGTCCTGCAAATCCCGGAAGGCGCCTGCGCCAGCTATTCGCAGCTGGCGTATTTGCTGGGCGCGCCCCGTGCGGCGCGGCAGGTCGGCTGGGCAATGCGAGCATGCCCGGATGAGCTTCCGTGGCAGCGTGTGGTAAGAGCCGACGGCTCGATTGCAGGCGGCGGCTACGCCGATCTGAGAAGGGCGCTTCTGGAGGCAGAGGGCATACCGTTCCTGCCCGACGGCAGAGTCGACCTTCGCGCCTGCCAGTGGCAGGGTCCGGCTGCAATCTGAAATTCATATGGCAAGCGGGCTTCCGGTCGACCGGAAGCCCGCCCTTTTGCCCTTACAGCGTCTTTTCGCGCAGAACACCATGATACGGTCCGTCGGTACACGCACCGCACAGAAGATATCCCCGCGCCGCATACAGATCAAAAATTGCCAGAATTTCTTCTTCCCGCGCATGGCGCAGCACATAAGCCATCGAACCGCCCCATTCGTCTCCTGATTATAGCAGAAACATCCGGAAAAGCAAAGCAAAAGCCCCCGTGCGCCAATCGCGACGCACAGGGGTTTCCATTATTTTCGGCCCGGACAAAGGCATCACCGCACCATTCCGCCGGCGTGCTTCAGCGGATCTTTCCCGCCAATTCTGCGGTTTAAAAGCTTGAAATACCACAAGTATTCCTGCGCTTTCAAATCTGTCTCGGCGAAAAATCTCTCGCTGAATCAGCTCGCCGGAATGATACGTTGCTGCCTTAATGTCCGCAGCCACCATGGCACGAACCGTGCATGGAGCAATGGCCGCAGTCACATCCGCAGGAGTTCTTTCCGTTACGCTTCTGCCGGATCAGATACTTGATAATGGAGATTACAATTACGATTAAGAGGGAGGAGATCAGAATAGTTGCAAGGTTTGCCATAATCCAGCTTATCATAACATTCACACTCCTTGGGATGACACTGGGTAAGGGGATAACTGCTTAAACCTTCAGCTTGGTTGCTTCCTTGTAGGGCTTTACGAGCATGTAGACGATGAAGCCCAGGCAGATAACAGCTGCAATCAGACCGAGGACATTGACGTTGCCGGTGAAGAGATTGCCGAACTGGTTGATCATCAGCGCGACGACGTAGGCAAAGCCGCACTGATAGCCGATGGCAAACCAGGTCCACTTGGCGTTGTTCATCTCACGCTTGATTGCGCCGATTGCCGCAAAGCAGGGCGCGCACAGAAGGTTAAACACCAGGAAGGAGTAGCCGGTGATGCCGTTGAAGGCTTTGCTGATTGCCTGATAGACCGTGCCGTCGCCGCCGCCGTAGAGGATGCCCATCGTGCCGACGATGTTCTCCTTTGCAACAAGACCTGTGATGGACGCAACGACTGCCTGCCAGTTGCCCCAGCCGAGCGGCGCAAAGATCCACGCAATCGCGGAGCCGATGTGACCGAGGATGGAGTAGTCAATCTCGCTTTCGTCGAGCATCCGGAACGCGCCGTCAACCCAGCCGAAATACGTGGTGAACCAGACAAAGATCGTCGACAGCAGGATGATCGTACCTGCCTTCTTGATGAACGACCAGCCGCGCTCCCACATGCTGCGAAGCACATTGCCGAGGGTGGGCCAGTGGTATGCCGGCAGCTCCATAACGAACGGAGCCGGCTCGCCGGAGAACATCTTGGTCTTCTTCAGCATGATGCCGGAAATGATGATTGCAGCCATGCCGATGAAGTATGCAGAAGTCGAGACCCATGCGCTGCCGCCAAACAGGGCGCCTGCGATCATGGCGATGAACGGCACCTTTGCGCCGCAGGGGATAAACGTGGTGGTCATGATCGTCATCCGGCGGTCACGCTCGTTTTCAATGGTACGCGAGGCCATAACGCCCGGGATGCCGCAGCCGGTGCCAATCAGCATCGGGATGAAGGACTTACCGGAAAGACCGAACTTGCGGAAGATACGGTCCAAAACGAAAGCGATACGGGCCATGTAGCCGCAGGCCTCCAGGAATGCCAGAAGCAGGAACAGAACGAGCATCTGCGGCACAAAGCCGAGGACCGCGCCGACACCGGCGACGATACCGTCAAGGATCAAGCCCTGCAGCCAGTCCGCAGCGCCGGCAGCTTCGAGTGCGTTGCCGACCAGAACCGGAACGCCGGGGACCCAGACGCCGTAGTTTGCGGGATCGGGCTCCTCGCCCATCTCGTCGAGGGTCGCCTTTGCTTCTTCGTAGTCAGCGACGGTAGCGGTTTCTTCGGAAACAGCCAGCGTCTCTTCGTCTTCAACTTCGTAGGTGAACTCACCGTTTGCCGGTTCGCCGTTTTCTTCGACGTACGCTTCGTAGCCGTCGACAATCGTGGAAGCCTCTGCATAAGCGTCAGCATCCTCAGAATAAGCCGCCGAGCCGATGCCGAACAGGTGCCAGCCGTCGCCGAACAGACCGTCGTTTGCCCAGTCGGTCGCAGCGGAGCCGACGGTCACCATGGAGATGTAATACACCAGGAACATGACGACCGCGAAGATCGGAAGACCCAGCCAGCGGTTGGTAACGACCTTATCGATCTTATCGGAAGCGGAAAGACCGCCTGCGTTCTTTTTCTTGTAGCAGTTCTTGATCAGCTGCGCAATGTAGACATAGCGCTCGTTGGTGATGATGGACTCTGCGTCGTCGTCCAGCTCGGTTTCCGCCGCCTTGATGTCCTGCTCGACATGCGCCATGACATCAGCCGGAACCTTCAACTGCTCGAGCACCTTGTCGTCGCGCTCGAAGACCTTGATGGCGTACCAGCGCTGCTGCTCTTCGGGCTTGTCATGCACGACTGCCTCTTCGATGTGCGCAATCGCGTGCTCGACCGGACCGGAGAACGTATGCATCGGGACGGTCTTCGTGCTCTTTGCCGCACGGATTGCCGCCTCGGCAGCTTCCATGATGCCGGTGCCCTTCAGCGCGGAGATCTCAATGATCTCGCAGCCCAGCTCACGGCTCAGCTCGGCGGTGTTGATCTTGTCGCCGTTCTTGCGGACGACATCCATCATGTTGATGGCGATGACGACCGGAATGCCCAGCTCGGTCAGCTGCGTGGTCAGGTACAGGTTGCGCTCCAGGTTTGTGCCGTCGATGATGTTCAGAATCGCATCGGGGCGCTCGGTAATCAGATAGTTACGTGCAACTACCTCTTCAAGGGTATATGGGGAAAGGGAGTAGATACCGGGAAGGTCCATGATGATGACGTCGTCATGCTTTTTGAGCTTGCCTTCCTTCTTTTCGACCGTGACGCCCGGCCAGTTGCCGACGAACTGGTTCGAACCCGTCAGCGCGTTGAACAGCGTTGTTTTACCGCAGTTCGGGTTGCCCGCAAGGGCAATTTTGATTTGCTTTTCCATGTCACTTCTCCTCCTTGTTTCAGCGCTCTAATTGAAATTAGAGCCGTCAAACAAGCATTCAAAAAAATTTAATACGATGTAATTACTGAACCTCAATCATTTCCGTGTCGGCTTTGCGGAGCGAAAGCTCATAGCCGCGGACCGTGACCTCCATGGGGTCTCCGAGGGGCGCAACCTTACGGACGAACACTTCCGTGCCCTTCGTAATGCCCATGTCCATGATGCGGCGCTTGACAGGACCTTCGCCCGTCAGCTTCACAACCTTGACGGTTTCGCCGATTTTGGCGTCTTTCAATGTTTTCATACCTCTGTCTCCTTTTTCTTACGCCGTTTCCGGCGCATGATCGATTAAACCATGATTTTGCGCGCCATTTCCTCGCTGATTGCAACGCGCGCCTCCTTGACCTTGACGATGACGTTGCCATTCAGGGACGAAACGACAGTGACCGGTCCTCCGGCGACGAAGCCCATATCCTCGAGATGCTTTTTCACCTCCGGCGAGCCTCCCACCTTGTGAATCATCTGCTCTTCTCCGATATTTGCCAGTGTCAACGGCAGCATATCCAACACCTCGCTGTCTCGGTTAGTCACAGCTAACCGCTGTTCTGAAAAAAATGGTTCGGAGGACGACACGGCACCGCCGCCAAGGTTAAGCCTCCCTAACCAGCCCATAGTTTAGCACCTCTAACCATAGTTGTCAAGACCTTTTTCCGCACTTTTTCCTTTTGTTTTCCAACTCGGCAAAGCCTCTTGACTTCTGCCTACCTTCGCGGTATGATAGAAAAAAGCAAAGCCCCGGCAGGCTTGTTTTTCAGCCAGGCAGTTAGCCTTGTCTAACCAATTTGGTTATTCTGTCTGCCTGCCGCCGTACATCAGGAGGTATTTTATGTATCAGATCACACTTTCCATCGACGGCATGGCGTGCGGCATGTGCGAAAGCCACGTCTGCGACACCATCCGCAGCAAGTTCTCCGTCAAGAAGGTCACCGCATCCCATTCCAAGGGTGAAGCGGTCATTCTGAGCGAAACGCAGATTCCCGAAGCCGCGCTCAAAGCCGCGCTCGACCCCACGGGCTACCGCCTGCTCCGCTACAGCTGTGCGCCGTATGAGAAAAAGGGCGGGCTGTTCTCTTTTTTCAAAAAGTAAGCTCTTTCCCCGCGCCGGACATTGTTTTCCATGTCCGGTTTTTTTCGCGTTTTACAGTTTTACATCAATTTTACAAAACCTCGCTTTTCCATTTTACGCGCCGGACGTATGCTGATAGGCGTAAGGACAAGACATCCAAAAAACAAACCATGTAATGAAAGGAAACTTCAAATTATGAAAAAGCTTATCAGCATTGCACTTGCAGTTTTGTGCGTTGCGGCGCTGTTCACCGGCTGTGCAAAGCAGCTCCAGGGTCAGGTCGCAACCGACGGCTCGACGTCCATGGAAAAGGTCATCGGCGCGCTCGGCGAATCGTTCATGGCTGCCAACTCCGGCGTCACCTTCACCTACAACCCCACCGGCTCCGGCTCCGGCATTCAGGCAGTCTCTGAGGGTCGCTGCGACATCGGTCTTTCCAGCCGCGCGCTGAAGGACGAGGAAAAGGCTTCCGGTCTTGTTGGTACCACGGTTGCACTTGATGGTATCGCCATCATCGTAAACCCTGAGAACCCCGTTTCTGATCTGTCCGTTGAGCAGATTGCTTCCATCTACACCGGTGAAATCACCAACTGGAAGGACGTCGGCGGCAACGATGCGGAAATCGTTCTGATCGGTCGTGAAGCAGGCTCCGGCACGAGAGACGGCTTCGAGTCCATCACCGGCACCGAAGATAAGTGCCAATACCGTCAGGAGCTGACCTCCACCGGTGACGTGATCACCACGGTCTCCCAGAACCCCGACGCCATCGGCTATGCTTCCCTGTCCGCTGTTAAGGACACCGTCAAGGCGCTGACCGTCGGCGGCGTTGCTCCCACCGAAGACACCGTCAAGGATGGCAGCTACGTCATCCAGCGTCCGTTCGTTCTGGTTACCAAGGACGGCACGAAGCTCTCCGAGGCCGCACAGAAGTTCTTTGACTACGCCCTGTCTGCAGATGCAGCCCCCATCATCGCAGCCGCTGGCGCAGTTGCAGCCAACTGAAAACCATCGGAAAGGGCGGTCGGTCAATTCGACCGCCCTTTCTGGTCTATATGAGGATGACTTATGAAACAATATCGAAAGAAGCAGGCGCTGGAAACCGCCATCAGCGGCGTCTTTCTGTTGCTGGGGCTGATTACCGTCGGCTGCGTGCTGCTCATCTGCGCTTATCTGATTATATCCGGTATCCCTGCCATCCGTGAGATTGGTCTTGCAAAATTTCTGTTCGGACCTGTCTGGGCGTCAACCTCCAAGACAAATCCGCAATACGGTATCCTTCCATTCATCCTGACCAGCGTCTACGGCACGGCAGGCGCCATTGTTCTGGGCGTGCCTATCGGCTTTTTCACGGCGGTGTATCTGGCAAAGCTTGCCCCGCCGCGCATCAAAACGCTTCTTTCCTCTGCAGTGAGCATGCTCTCGGGCATTCCGTCGGTCGTCTATGGTCTGGTCGGTATGCTGGTGCTGGTGCCCGGCATTCGCAAGCTCTTTCAGGTCCCGGACGGCGCGAGCCTGCTTGCCGCAATCATCGTGCTTGCCATCATGATTCTGCCGTCTATCATCAAGGTCTCTGTCACGGCGCTCGAAGCTGTTCCGAAGGAATATGAGGATGCCTCTCTTGCGCTCGGTGCCACGCCGGTGGAGACCTATCTTCGCGTCTCGGTTCCTGCGGCAAAAAGCGGCATCGCGGCAGCGGTCGTCCTCGGCGTAGGCAGGGCAATCGGCGAGGCAATGGCAGTTATGATGGTCTCCGGCAACGCCTGCAATATGCCCTCGCTCTTTGAAAGCGTGCGCTTTCTTACCACCGCTGTCGCCAGCGAAATGTCCTATTCCTCGGGTCTGCAGCGGCAGGCGCTGTTTTCCATCGCACTGGTTCTGTTTTTCTTTATCATGCTTATTAACGCAACGCTGAATTATTTCCTGAAGCGGGACAAGGAGGGTTAATATGAAGCAGACATCGTCACTTTCCCATTCCCGCAGGGCGTATATCGGCTGCATGAAGGCGCTCATGTATCTTTGTGCCGGTCTGACCTGTGCGCTGGTCGTATTTCTGATTGTATATGTGCTGGCGAAGGGCTTTCCCAATATCACATGGGAGCTTTTGTCCACAGCTCCGAGCTATCTGACCGAGCGTATCGGCATTCTGCCGGACCTGATGAACACGCTCTACGTTGTACTGGCAACCATCGTTATTGTTCTGCCGCTCGGTGTTGGCGCGGCAATTTATCTCACCGAATACGCCAAAAGCAAAAAGGTTGTTGCGGTCATTGAATACGCGGCCGAAACATTATCCGGCATTCCCTCGATCATTTATGGTCTGGTCGGCATGCTGGTATTCTGCGAGGTGCTCGGCATGGGAACATCTCTTCTTGCCGGCGCTCTGACGCTCGCGGTCATGAATCTTCCCACCATCCTGCGCACCACGCAGGAAAGCCTCAAAACCGTCCCCCAAAGCTATCGGGAAGGCGCGTTTGGGCTTGGTGCAGGCAAATGGCGCGTGGTGCGCACGGTGGTACTTCCCGGCTGCGTCGACGGTGTGATCACCGGCTGTATTCTGACCGTCGGACGCATTCTCGGTGAGTCTGCCGCCTTATTATTCACGGCTGGCTTTGCCCATGCGCTGCACGGACTGTTCGATGGGCTGCGCAGCTCCGGCGCCACGCTAACTGTTGCGCTCTATGTCTACGCAAAAGAAGAAGGTGAATTTGGCGTCGCATTTGCAATTGCATCGATTCTGATGGTGCTGACGCTGATCATCAATCTTGCTGCGGAGCTTGTTTCACAGCATTTCCAGAAAAAGAAGGCTCTGTAGTTTTTTTCAGATTTTTCGATTGCCGCTCTTGTCATTGCGGCAGATATTTGTCATAATAAAAGAAAGGATTGCATTCCATGCCACCTATCCTGTCTGCTCAGCAGTTGAATCTCTGGTACGGCGCGCATCAGGCGCTGCACAATATCAACATTGACATCCCGGAAAAAAATATCACCGCGCTCATCGGACCGTCCGGCTGCGGCAAATCCACTTTTTTGAAAACGCTCAACCGGATGAACGATCTGATTGACGGCGTGAAAATCACCGGCTCTGTGACCTACGAGGGCGCCGACATCTATGACCCTTCGACGGACGTGAATGAACTGCGCCGCTCGATCGGCATGGTCTTCCAGAAGCCGAATCCCTTCCCCATGAGCATCTACGACAACATTGCCTACGGTCCGAGAACGCACGGCATCAAAAACAAGGCAAAGCTTGACGAAATCGTCGAGCAGTCCCTGCGCGGCGCGGCAATCTGGGACGAGGTCAAAGACCGGCTCAAGAAAAACGCGCTCGGTCTTTCCGGCGGACAGCAGCAGCGGCTCTGCATAGCGCGGGCGCTTGCCGTAAAGCCGAAGGTGCTTCTCATGGACGAGCCGACCAGCGCGCTCGACCCCATCTCCACCTCCCGCATCGAGGACCTTGCCATGCAGCTGCGCGAGCAGTACACCATCGTCATTGTCACCCACAACATGCAGCAGGCGGTCCGTATTTCAGACAACACCGCGTTTTTCCTCCTCGGCGAGCTGGTCGAGGTCGGGCAGACCGAGAAGATTTTCTCCCAGCCGCAGGACAAACGCACCGAAGACTACATCACGGGGAGGTTCGGATGATGAGATACCGGTTTGACGAGCAGCTCAATGAGCTGAACAGCGAAATGATCCGCATGGGCGCTTTGTGCGAGGAAGTCATTGCCCTCGCGGCAAAGGCGCTCGACGAGGGCGACCGTGCGCTGGCAAAAAGGGTTGCCCCGCTCGACACACAGATCGACCAGAAAGAGCGCACGATTGAAACGCTCTGCCTGCGGCTTCTGCTCCAGCAGCAGCCCGTCGCGCGCGATCTGCGCCAGATTTCCGCCGCGCTCAAAATGATCACCGACATGGAGCGCATCGGAGATCAGGCGGAAGACATTGCCGAGATTGTTCTCTTCCTCGACGGAAGACCCAGCGAACACAACGGGCTTCTGCAGCAGATGGCGCGCGCCGCCATCACAATGGTCACAAACAGCGTCGACGCCTTTGTCAAGCGTGACACGCACCTTGCCACGCAGGTCGTGCGCTCAGACGATACGGTTGACCAGTATTTTTCCGACATCAAGCAGTCGCTCATCACGAAAATTTCCGAAAATCCGGCAGACGGGGCATATTTCCTCGACTGTCTGATGATTGCCAAATACTTTGAACGTATCGCCGACCACGCTGTGAACATTGCCCAGTGGGTCATTTTCTCAGTGACCGGCGTCCATGAGGAGGGAGCAACATGATCTGGTGCGTGGAAGACGACGCCAGCATCCGCGACATTGAGGTCTACGCCCTGCAATCGACGGGCTTCGAGGCAAAGGGCTTTGAAGACGGGCAGGTCTTCTGGGACGCGCTTCAGAAAGAAGCGCCCGAGCTTGTCATTCTCGATGTGATGCTCCCGGGACTCGACGGCATTGAGCTTCTGCGGCGCATGAAGTCCTCGTCTGCCTTTTCTGCCATCCCCGTCGTCATGGCGACGGCAAAGGGCGCGGAATATGACAAGATTCAGGGGCTGGATCTCGGCGCGGACTACTATCTCGTCAAGCCTTTCGGCGTCATGGAGCTGGTCTCCTGCGTCAAGGCGGTGCTGCGCCGCTGCCAGCCGCAGAAGGTGTCTTCCATGCTACAAAGCGGCGGTATCTGCCTGAACCCCGACGAGCACATCGTCACCGCAAACGGTGCGCGCGTGGAGCTGACCTATAAGGAATATGAGCTGCTGCGGCTGTTTCTGCAGCATCCCGGCATGGCGTTCACGCGCGACCAGCTCATGGAAAAGGTCTGGGGCACCGATTATTTCGGCGAAACGCGCACCATCGACATGCACATCCGCACGCTGCGGCAAAAGCTCGGCGACTGCGGCGAACAAATCGGTACGGTGCGCGGCGTCGGCTACCGATTGGAGGCTTCGAAATGACGAAAAAAATCTTCCGCTCGATTGTTCTGGTCGCCGTGTGCGCGCTTCTGGCAAGCCTGATTCTCATTATGGGCTGCCTGTACGACTATTTTTCGGGCTTGCAGTCGCAGGCGCTGCGCGACGAGCTGACGTTTGCCGCCTCCGGCGTATCGCAGAGCGGCGAAGGCTATCTCGACACGCTTTCCTCCGACCGGTATCGTCTGACGTGGATTGCCGCAGACGGCACGGTTCTTTATGACACGCAGGCAGATGCCGCGTCTATGGAAAATCACGCCGCACGTGAAGAGGTCCAGCAGGCGCTGGCAAACGGCGAGGGCGAAAGCTCGCGCTATTCTCAGACGCTTCTGGAAAAGACGATCTACGTGGCAAAGCGTCTGCCGGACGGCACGGTGCTTCGCATCAGTGTTCAGCGTCAGACGCTGGCAGTGCTGCTTCTGGGCATGCTTCAGCCGGTTCTGGTTGTCGCGCTCGCCGCCGTAATCATAAGCGCGCTTCTGGCGCAGCGTCTGGCACGCCGCATCGTCGAGCCGCTCAATGCCATCGATCTGGACCATCCGCTTGATGCAAACGCCTACGATGAGGTTGCGCCGCTTCTGCGCCGCATCGAGCGCCAGCATCGTCAGATTGACGATCAGCTTCTGGAGCTGCAGCGCAAAACCGACGAATTCACCCACATCACACAGAGCATGCCCGAGGGTCTGGTCTTGCTTGACAACAAGGGCGCGGTTCTGAGCATCAACCCCGCCGCCAGAAAGCTCTTCGGCGCAGAAAATAGCTGTGTGGGTCAGGATTTTCTCACGCTCGACCGGAGTCTGGATGTCACGCAGGCAATCGCCCGCGCGAAAGACGACGGACACAGTGAAACGCGCGCCGAGCTTTCCGGGCGCATCTATCAGTTTGACATCAGCCGCATCGACTCCGGCGGTGAAACCATCGGCGCAGTGCTTCTGTGCTTCGACATCACTGAGCGCGAAACCGCCGAGCAGGCGCGCCGCGAATTTACGGCAAATGTGTCGCACGAGCTCAAAACGCCGCTGCAGGGCATCATCGGCAGCGC
>CALERM010000049.1 GCA_937907715.1 uncultured Clostridia bacterium | reverse complement strand
ATTTTTGTATTTTGCAAACAAAGCTGTTGACATTACAGCGGTTTGTGATAAAATAACAGAAGCTATGGATGAATAGACAGTCGTATTCGACGAGAGATTTTGGCTCAAGACAAGGTTTGAAAAGCGCAGATATACTTTGCGTATTTCAAGGTTTTCAAACCGCAGGATTGGGGCAAAAGATCCGGCGAAGGCGGATGGCTATTTATCCAGAGGTTCCTGATAATATTGGTTTTTGCGATGACGAACCGAGCAGGACAAAGGCAGCCTGAGCGAGAAGGGGACGGTGCAAGCCCTTCGGCAATGCGGGTCCTGCAGCCAGTTCCGAGCATCCGGAGGACGACTCCGGCGGGCGCTCCCGATACAGAGCGGCTAAGATGCGCGCGAGCGCAATTAGGGTGGTACCGCGATTCACCTCGCCCCTATACCATGGGGGCGAGGTCTTGTTTTGTCTTGCCCTGTCACGCGCGTAATGTTGTTGAAAACTTTTTCGATAGAAGGAGATTTTGTTATGGCACACAAAGCATACGGTCTCAACGAGCTTCGGGAAATGTATCTGAAGTTCTTTGAATCGAAGGGTCATCTGCGTCTGCCGAGCTTTTCGCTCGTTCCGCAGAACGACAAGTCCATCCTGCTCATCAACGCCGGCATGACGCCGATGAAGCCATGGTTCACCGGCGAGGAAGAGCCGCCGCGCCGCCGCGTGACGACCTGCCAGAAGTGTATCCGCACGGGCGATATTGAAAACGTCGGTCATACCGCGCGCCACGGCACGTATTTTGAAATGCTCGGCAACTTCTCGTTCGGCGACTATTTCAAGAAGGAGGCAATTCCCTGGGCATGGGAATTCCTCACCAGCCCCGAGTGGGTGGGACTCGAGCCGGACCGGCTGTATCCGTCGGTCTTTGCCGGCAACGAGACGACGCCCGCGGACGATGAAGCCTTTGCCATCTGGCGCGACGACATCGGCATTCCCGAAAACCGGATTTTCCGCTTCGGCAAGGAGGATAACTTCTGGGAGCATGGCTCTGGTCCGTGCGGTCCGTGCTCGGAGATTTACTACGACCGCGGCGCGGAATACGGCTGCGGCAAGCCCGGCTGCACGGTCGGCTGCGACTGCGACCGCTATGTTGAGGTCTGGAACATCGTCTTCTCGCAGTTCAATAACGACGGTCACGGTCATTATGAAGAGCTGAAGCAGAAGAACATCGATACCGGCATGGGTCTGGAGCGTCTGGCATGCGTGTGCCAGAACGTGAACTCGCTGTTCGACGTCGACACCGTGATGAACATCACGCACAAGGTCTCCGAGCTGACGGGCGCACACTACGGAGAGTCTCAGAAAACCGACGTTTCTCTGCGCGTCATCACAGACCATATCCGCTCGGCGACGTTCATGATCTGCGACGGCATCCTGCCGTCCAACGAAGGACGAGGCTACGTGCTGCGCAGGCTTCTCCGGCGCGCTGCGCGCCACGGCAAGCTGCTCGGTGTCAACGAGCCGTTCCTGTACAGAATTGTCGATACCGTCATTCATGAAAACGAGTGCCAGTATCCGGAGCTGCGCGAAAAGCAGGCATATATCACGCGCGTAATCCGCACCGAGGAGGAAAACTTCGCCAAGACCATCGACGGCGGCATGAAGATCTTCTCCGAGATGCTGGAAAACCATAAAGCAAAGGGCGAGACGGTCTTCTCCGGCGCGGATGCGTTCAAGCTGTACGATACCTACGGCTTCCCGATTGACCTGACGAACGAGATGGTCAAAGAGGAAGGCATGAGCGTGGACGAGGATGCGTTCCGGCAGCTCATGCAGGAGCAGAAGGTCCGCGCGCGCGAGGCAAGAAAGGCGCTCGGCGATCTCGGCTGGGCCGGCGTGGAATTCGGCAAAGAAATCCCGGCGACCGAGTTTGTGGGTTACACGAACATGGAAGCGGACGCAAAGGTCGTTGCGATTGTTGCAGAAGATGAGCTGCGCGACGCGATTACCGCCGGACAGGACGCGATTCTGGTCCTTGATCAGACGCCGTTCTATGCGGAAATGGGCGGTCAGGTCGCAGATCATGGCGTGATTTTCGCGGGCGACGCGAAATTCGCGGTTTCCGATGTCCAGAAAAACAAGGGCGGCAAGTTCATGCACTACGGCAAGCTTGTCTCCGGCTCTCTTTCCGTGGGCGACGCGGTCACGGCGTCGATTGATACCGACCGCCGTAAGGCAATCATGCGCGCGCACTCGGCGACGCATCTGCTTGATTACGCGCTGCGCACGGTCCTCGGCGACCATGCCCATCAGGCTGGCTCTCTGGTAGAACCCGACCGGCTGCGCTATGACTTCACGCATTTCTCCGCCGTGACGGCAGAAGAGCTGATGCAGGTCAGCCGTCTGGTCAGCGAGATGATTCTTGACGGCATGGACGTTGAGACGAAGGAAATGCCGATCGCGGAGGCAAAAAAGCTCGGCGCGATTGCGCTGTTCGGCGAAAAGTACGGCGATGTGGTGCGCGTGGTGAACATGGGCGGCAAGTCCATCGAGCTTTGCGGCGGCACGCATGTGGAAAATACTGCGAAGGTTGGTCCGTTCCGCATTGTCAGCGAGTCCTCCGTTGCCTCCGGCGTGCGCCGCATTGAGGCGGTGACGGGGCTTGCATTCATCGACATGGTCGACGAAATGAACCTGCGCCTTGTGAAGGCGGCAGAGACGCTCAAGACGACGCCGGGCGAGCTGATTGCCAAGGCGCAGAGCAGCATGACGGAAATTCGTGAGCTGCACCAGACGATTGAAAAGATGAAGGACAAGGTCTTCGCGGGTGATGTCAACAATCTGATGTTCGCGGCGAAGAAGGTCGGAGACCTCAAGGTCGTCACGGCGGTCCGGCAGGGCACGGAGGCGAACGATCTTCGCAAGCTCGGCGATTTCCTGCGCGACAAGGACGCCTCCATTGTGGCAGTCCTCGGCACGGTCAACGGCGAAAAGGTGACGCTCCTTGCCGTCTGCGGCAAGAACGCAGTAGCAAGCGGCATCAAGGCAGGCGATATCATCAGGAATATTGCGCCGATTGTCGGCGGCAAGGGCGGCGGCAAGCCGGATTCCGCGATGGGCGGCGGCACGAACGCGCTCAAGCTCGACGATGCGCTGGCTGCGGTGGACGATTTTGTCGCCGAGCATCTGAAATAAGGAGGAAGCACGATGTCTGATTGTCTGTTTTGCAAAATCATTGCCGGTGAGATTCCGACGACGAAGGTCTATGAGGACGACAAGTGCCTTGCGTTTCTGGACATTGCGCCCATGGCGCCGACGCATTTTCTCGTGATTCCGAAGCAGCATTTTGCATCCGCTGCCGAGGTGACGGAAGAAAATGAGGCGCTGATCGGGCATATTTACACGGTTATCGCGAAGCTTGCGAAGGAACAGGGCTTTGCAGACGGCTACCGCGTGGTCACGAATGTCGGCGAGCTTGCCGGGCAGACGGTCCACCATATCCATTTCCATGTTCTTTCCGGCAAGCAGCTCGGAAGCTTCAATTGACCGGAATCTGAAACCCGCATTACAGCTTTATAAGGATACAAAGCAGGCGGCGCACCCGATTGGGTGCGCCGTTTGTCTATAAAACGAGGCTTGTTGTTTTTCCAATGGAAGAGACCGGCAAAAATAGGATATACTAAGCGTATCCGAACAGGAGGGATTTTCATGAACGGCATCAAGAATATGGAGAAATCAACGGTCCTGACGCTCCGGGAGCAGGTTTCCTGTCAGCCGGGGCAGGTCGTCAGCAAGACGCTGGCGCAGAACAGCGCCCTGAGCGTGACGCTCTTCGCCTTTGACAAAGGAGAAGAAATCAGCACGCACGAGTCGGGCGGCGACGCCTTTGTGACGTGTCTGGACGGCGTGGGCAGAATCACAATTGACGGCGAGAGCTATGAGCTGCATGAGGGCGAGTCCATCGTCATGCCCGCGCGCCATCCGCATGCGGTTTACGGGCAGGAGCAGTTCAAAATGCTGCTGGTTGTTGTATTCTGACTGCGAGAAAAAAGGCTGCAACCCGGCTTTGGATTGCAGCCTTTTGCTTATTTGGAAAGCCGGGAGGCGGCTGTCTCACGGCTCTGGCAGAGCGTCCAGCATTCGTACAGCAGCTCCGCAGCCTCGCGTCGCGTCAGATTCTGGGCAGACGTTGTAACGGGAATGGAAATCCCGGCGTTTTCCAGCGCCGAGACGGATGCCTGCGCCCAGACGGGGACGGTGCTGTCCTCAGAGAAAACGGCAGCTTCCTGCGACTGCGGCAGGTCCAGAATGTTCTGCAGCATCACGGCAGCCTCGGCGCGCGTGAGATTGGACGACGGACGGAAGACCATGCCGTCGGGGCTGGTGACGCCAGAGACCATGCCGCTTTTGAACGCGGAGACGATATACGGGCGCATCCATGCGGGCGTCTGGCTTTCGTCGGCAAAGCCCGAGGTGAGGCGCGTGCTTTCCGGCTCCGCACCGAGCAGCTTCATTGCCATCACCAGAAACTCGCCGCGGGTGAGCGTGCCATCAGGCTCAAAGCAGAGATTGCCCGCAATGCGTTTTCCGGTGTAGATGCCATTGTCCTTGAGCCACATCGCCGTATAGGCGAGCGTGTCTCCGACAAGGTCCTGATACATTGCCTTGTCGGTTGGCTTGACAATTTTAACGGTGACGTTTGCCACGTTCGAAACATTCCCGGCAGAGTCGGTCGCAGTGTAGGTAAAAACATCCTTGCCGACCTTGTTCTGCGCGGGCGTGTAGGTGAAGCTGCCGTCCGGTGCGATCTCAACCGTGCCGCGCTTCGGCTCCTTGACGAGCTGATAGGTGAGCGTATCGCCCTCCGGGTCGCTGGCGGAAAGCGCGCCGGTGTTTGCGATGTTCTTATACGTTTCGAGCTTCACATCCCGGCAGACGGGCGCTTCGTTTTTGCCCGTGAGAATCGAAAGCTCCAGCACGCGCGACGGCAGAACCTCGCCGCCTTCAATCGGGCAATAGACGAGCTGGCAACTGGCGTCGCGATTTTCTGCGGGCAGCACAAGAAGCTGGCAGAGCATGGAGCGGTCCAGTACGTCGCCTGCGCGCAGCGTGCGCGCACCGAGGCTTACCTCCGCGTCCAGCTGCGACGGAACGCTTGCAACGTAGACGCCCTCGAAAGCTTCATTTTCCGAGAAGACCTCCGCGCTGAGCGCCAGACCGTCCGGTGAGCTGACGCGCAGTTCGAGCGCCTGCGCGGACGATGCAAATACAAATAAAACCAGCGTCAGGGCGGCAAGCTTTCGCCCAAGATGATAACGGTGTTTCAAAATGATTACCTCCTGCTTGTTTGATGACGCTGGTAGTGTTTGTTATTCCTTGCAAAATATGCGTGCGTTTTTTGCTGCTTGGCGGCAACGGCTTTTGGGCGCTGCGGCGGGAAGTCTAAAAAAAGAAGGGCGGCTTTCGCCGCCCCAGGTCCCTAGGGTGTATCTGAAAACTCCCAACGCACCCGGACAGCGGGTCTTTTCACGCTGCGCCGTGCCATTTTTCCTTGAAATACGTCAGTATTCCTGCGAA
>CALERM010000048.1 GCA_937907715.1 uncultured Clostridia bacterium | reverse complement strand
AAAGCTTTATTCTACTGAAAGCTGGTGAAGCAATGGAATTAAGACCGGAAGAGATTTCAAGAATCATCCGTTCTCAAATCAAACACTATGAAGCGAAGATCAACCAGTCTGAGACCGGCACGGTCATTCTGATCGGCGACGGCATCGCGAAAGCCGCCGGACTGACAGGCTGCATGGTCAACGAGCTGCTGGAATTCCCCGGCGGCGTGTACGGCATGGCGCAGAACCTGGAAGAAAACTCCGTTTCCATCGTCATGCTCGGCAACGAAGACGGCATCCGTGAGGGCGACACCGTTCGCCGCACGGGTCGTGTCGTGTCCGTTCCTGTCGGCTATGAGCTGATCGGTCGCGTCGTCGACGCGCTGGGTCAGCCGATCGACGGCAAGGGGTCCATCGATGCAAAGCAGTACGCGCCCATTGAGTCTCCCGCGCCCGGCATCCTGCAGCGTAAGAGCGTCTCCGTTCCGCTTCAGACCGGTATCAAGGCGATCGACTCCATGATCCCGATCGGTCGAGGTCAGCGTGAGCTGATTATCGGCGACCGCCAGACCGGTAAGACGACGCTCGCCTCCGATACCATCATCAACCAGAAGGGCAAGGATGTCATCTGCATCTACGTCGCCATCGGTCAGAAGCGTTCGACCGTTGCGCAGCTGGTTTCCACGCTCGACGCCGCCGGCGCGATGGACTACACCATCGTCGTCTCCGCAACCGCATCCGAGCCGGCGCCGCTGCAGTACATCGCGCCGTACTCCGGCTGCACGATGGGCGAGTTCTTCATGCACAGCGGCAAGGACGTGCTCGTGATCTACGACGATTTGAGCAAGCACGCCACTGCGTACCGTGCCCTTTCTCTTCTGATCCGCCGTCCGCCCGGACGTGAAGCATACCCCGGCGACGTGTTCTATCTGCACTCTCGTCTGCTCGAGCGCGCAGCGCGTATGGCGCCGGAATTCGGCGGCGGTTCTCTCACCGCCCTTCCCATCATCGAGACGCAGGCGGGCGACGTTTCCGCTTACATCCCGACGAACGTCATTTCCATCACCGACGGTCAGATCTTCCTGGAGACCGAGCTGTTCCACTCCGGCGTCATGCCGGCGGTCAATCCCGGTATCTCCGTCTCCCGTGTCGGCGGCAGCGCGCAGATCAAGGCGATGAAGAAGGTCGCCGGTAAGCTGAAGCTGCTGTATTCGCAGTACCGCGAGCTGCAGAGCTTCGCACAGTTCGGCTCCGACCTCGATAAGGATACCAGAGACCGTCTGGAGCAGGGCGCCCGTATCGTCGAGGTCCTCAAGCAGGACCGCAACGCGCCGGTCGACGTCGCCTATCAGGTCTGCATCCTCTATGCCGTCATCGGCGGCTACCTCAAGGATGTTCCCGTCGAGCGCATCCGCGCGTTTGAAGCTGAGCTCTATCCCTGGCTGGAAGCGAATGCGGCAGACGTTCTCACCGCCATCCGCGAAACGAAGGATCTGAGCAAGGAAACCGAGGCGCTTTTGAACAAGGCCATTACCACGCGCGTTGCCGAGTTCTTACAGAATCAATAAGAAGGAGGAGGCGCGCACATGGCCGGCTTATCCACAAAAGCGATAAAAAACCGCATCAAGAGCATGCAGTCCACCCGCCAGATTACCAAGGCCATGGAGCTGGTCGCAGCCTCCAAGCTGCGCTCTGCACAAGCCAAGGCAATCTCCAGCCGTCCGTACTTCCAGACGCTGTACGCGGCGATGGACGAAATTGCCGATACCAACAACGATTTTTCTTCGCCGTATCTGCACGCCAACCCCAACGGCAAGTCCGCCTACGTTGTCATCGCGGGCGACCGCGGGTTAGCGGGCGGCTATAACAACAACATTCTCAAGCTGGTCTATTCCCAGATGGAGGATGGCGCCGCCGTGCTGCCGATCGGCAAGAAAGCCGTGGAGTATTTCCGGCGCAAGAACGTAACGTTCATCACCGAGAGCTATGCCGAGGCGGCAAGCGTTTCGATCGGCGACTGCTACACGATTGCAAAAATGCTCGCTGACGGCTTCCTGGACGGAAGCTTCGGCAAGCTGACGCTCGGCTACACGAACTTCGTTTCGATGCTCTCGCAGACGCCGAGTACGCTCGATCTTCTGCCTCTTCGCATCTCCACCGAGAAGCGCAAGCCGCAGAATGCCATTTTGTACGAGCCCGGCAGCGAGGCTGTTTTCAACGCCATCGTTCCGGAATACCTCGGGGGCGTCCTGTATGGCGCGCTGTGCGAGTCGACCGCTTCCGAGCAGGCGGCGCGCCGCACCGCCATGGACTCCGCCACCAAAAACGCCGACGAAATCATCGACGATCTGAATCTCCGCTACAACCGCGCGCGTCAGGGCGCGATCACGCAGGAGATCACCGAAATTGTCGCCGGCGCAGAACAGTCTTGAAAGGAGTGACCGTATTGCCAAATACCGGTAC